>DASZXM010000516.1:0-5145 GCA_035546415.1 Pseudonocardiaceae bacterium | reverse complement strand
GCAGCAGCAGGAACGCGAACAGCGCGCCGAAGTTGACCAGCGTGGACAGGAACTCCACCTGGCCGACGAAGAAGATGCCGAGGACCAGGCTGACCACCGCGACCAGCACCACCGCCCGCTCGGGCACCCGGGTGCGGGTGTTGACGTGGGCCAGGAAGCCGGGCAGCGTGCGGTCACGGGCCATCGAGAACAGCAGGCGCGCGGTGGCGTTCTGCGCGACGAGGCTGTTGGCCACCGCCGCCGCCAGGGCGGAGGACACCGCCACCAGCACCGTCATCCAGTGCCCGGCCGCGAGGCCCGCGACGTGGTAGAACGCCTGGTTGGTGGCGTCCTCGCCGGTGAACTCCGTGGTGCCGGGGACGAGCAGCGCGGCCAGGTAGGTCTGCACGATGAACAGCACCGCCACCATGCACAGTGACACCACGGTGGCCCGGCCGACGACCTTCGGGCCACCCTGCACCTCCTCCGACTGCGTGGAGATCGCGTCGAATCCGAGGAACGACAGCACAGCGACCGACAGCGCGGCGAACACCAGGCTCGGTGAGAACTCCTGCCCGTTGAAGAACGGCGTCGCCGACCAGTGCGCGCCGCCGGTGCCCCGGCTGATCGCGACGACCGCGGTGACGATGAAGATGGCCAGGATGATCAGCTCGCCGACCAGGAACACCAGGTTGGCCCGTGCGGTCGTCTCGATACCGGCCAGGTTCACGGCGGTGTTCAGGACGACGAAGATGACCACCCACAGCCACTGCGGCACACCCGGCAGCACCGTGTCCAGGGCGGCGGCGCCGGTGACGTAGAGCAGCGTGGGCACCAGGAGGTAGTCCAGCAGGATCGCCCATCCGGCCAGGAAGCCCACCCACGGCGCGATGCCGCGCCCGGCGTACGAGTAGACGGAGCCGGCGACCGGGAACGCGCGGCTCATCTCCCGGTAGCTCAACGCCGTGAAGACCATCGCGACCAGGCCGATGACGTAGGTCAGCGGCACCATGCCCTTGGAGGCGTTGAACACGACGCCGAAGATCGCGAACGGCGCGATCGGGACCATGAAGATGAGGCCGTAGACCAGCAGGTCCCGCAGGCGCAGCGAGCGTTTCAGCTCCTGCCGGTAGCCGAACTCGGCGAGGGTGTGCTCTTCTCCGGTCGTCATGGTGCGCTCCTACCCGGCGGGCGGTCGGTGGAAACTAGCCGTGCTGCTGAACCTCCTGCGGCGCCCGGGCGCCGGTGTCGTCGCCGTCCACGGTGGCCAGGAAATCGGCGACCACCGCGTTGAACCGCTCGGCCTCCTCGACGTGCGGCATGTGGCTGGACTCGGCGAACACCGCCCAGCGGACGTCCGGGATGCCGTCGAAGAACGGTTGGATGGTGGCCGTGGTCGCCTCGTCGTACCGGCCGCTGGCCAGCAGCGTCGGCACCGCGATCGCGCCGACACGGTCCACGATGGACCAGTCGCGCAGGCTGCCGACCACGTGGAACTCGCTGGGGCCGTTCATCGTGTGGTAGACGGTGGGGTCGTCGTCCATCGCCGCGAACGTGGCCGCGACCTCGTCGGGCATCGGCACGGTCCGGCACACGTGCCGGTCGTAGAACACCTGCATGGCCTGCTTGTACTCGTCGGTGTCGGTGGTGCCGGCCGACTCGTGGCGGCGCAGCGTGTCGTCGACGTCCGGCGGCAGGTCGGCGCGCAGCTCACCGGCGGCCTGCGACCACAGCGCCATCGACGCGGGCGAGTCTGCGATGACCAGGGCACGCAGCCCGCCGGGCCGCCGGACCGCGTGCTCGGCGGCCAGCATGCCGCCCCACGACTGGCCGAGCACCGCGTAACGGTCGGCGATCCCCAGCGCGACCAGCAGGTTGTCCAGCTCGGCGAGGAACAGCTCGGGCGTCCACGTGTCGGTGGGCGCGTCGGGCAGGTGCGTGGAGCGGCCGTTGCCCAGCTGGTCGTAGTGCACGACCGGCCGGCCCGTCGCGGCCAGCGCGGTGAGCCGCAGGAGGTAGTCGTGGGTGCAGCCGGGGCCGCCGTGCAGGGTCACCAGGGGCACCGGCCCGGCGTGCAGGTCGCCGGTGACGCGGTACCAGGTCCGGTGCTCGCCGAACGGGACCGTGCCCGTCGTGGTCGCCTGCTGAATCATGACGCCTCCTGTCACCGGCTGCCCATATTTGGTATCAAAGTAAGACCTTTCCCGCCACCTCTGACCGGAGGACTCCGTGCGCATCACCACCGACCGTGTGCATCACGCCTGGGACAACAGCATCCCGCCGGTCGTCGAGATCGAGGCAGGCGACCGCATCGAGGTCGACCTGATGAACGCCTCAGGTGGCCAGTTGGACGCGCGGTCGACGGCCGACAGCGTCGCGCGGCTGGACTTCACCCGGGTCAACCCCGTGACCGGGCCGATCCGGGTGCGCACCGCCATGCCCGGTGACGCGCTGGCGGTGAAGATCGTCGAACTGGAGGTGGCCGACTGGGGCTGGACGGCGAACATTCCCGGATTCGGCCTGCTGTCCGAGGACTTCCCCGACGCACACCTGGTGAAATCCACAGTGGACTCGACGACGGTGACACTGGAGTCCGGGCCGCGACTGCCGACCGTGCCGATGATCGGCACGCTGGGCGTGGCACTGCCCGAGCCCGGCGCGCACTCGCTCGTGCCGCCCAGCCGGTTCGGCGGCAACATGGACATCCGTCACGTGACGGCCGGTGCCACCGTGGTGTTGCCGGTCGGCGTGCCGGGCGCGCTGCTGTCCGTCGGCGACGCCCACGCCGCCATGGGTGACGGCGAGATCTGCGGCACCGGGGTCGAGACGGCGGCGCGGGCGGTGCTGGAGGTGACCGTGATCCACGACCGGGCGCCCAGGACGCCGCTGCTGCACACGGCCCCCGTCGCGCACCGGTCCGGGCCCGCGTTCGCGACCACCGGGATCGCGCCGGACCTGATGACGGCCACGCGGGACGCCGCCCGTGCCATGGTCGACGAGGTCGCCCGGCGGACCGGCCTGTCACCGGTGGACGCGTACCTGCTGGCGAGCACGGCGGGCGATCTGAAGATCAGTGAGGTCGTGGACGTCCCGAACTGGGTAGTGTCACTGCACCTGCCATCGGAACTGCTCGACTGAGGGGATGCCGGCTCATGGGGACTTCGGGACTGTCCGAACCACGGCTGCGGCGACTGCACGACGTCATGGCCGGCCACATCGCCAACGGGATGCTGCCCGGCGCGATCACGCTCGTCAGCCGGCACGGTGAGACGCACGTCGACGTCATCGGCACCATGGACACCGACGGCGACCGGCCGATGCGACGGGACGCCGTCTTCCGCATCTCGTCGATGAGCAAGCCGATCGTCGCCGTGGCCGCGATGATCCTGGTCGAGGAGTGCCGGCTGCGGCTGGACGACCCGGTGGACCCGGTGCTACCCGAGCTGGCCGACCGGAAGGTGCTGGTCGCGCTGGACGGCCCGGTCGACGAGACCGTCCCGGCACGCCGGCCGATCACGCTGCGCGACCTGCTCACGTTCCGCAACGGCTTCGGCATGCTGCTCGGCTCCCCCGACACGTACCCGATCCTGCGCGCCGGCCAGGAGCGCGGCGTGCTCACCGGGCCGCCGGCACCGGCCGAGACGCTGCCGCCCGACGAGTGGCTACGCCGCCTGGGTGAGCTGCCGCTGATGGCGCAACCCGGTGAGAAATGGCTCTACAACACCGGTTCGGACATCCTCGGGGTGCTCATCGCGCGGGTCACCGGTCAGCCGTTGGAGGCGTTCCTGCGGGAGCGGATCTTCCAGCCGCTGGGGATGCGGGACACCGGTTTCAGCGTGCCCGAGTCCGCCCACGAACGGCTACCCACCAGCTACCTGGCCGATCCGGTCACCAAAGGGATCTCGCTGTACGACGCGCCGGGCGCGGCGAGCCAGTGGAGCAAGCCACCCGCGTTCCAATCCGGTGCCGGCGGCATGGTCAGCACGGTCGACGACTACCACGCGTTCGCCAGCATGCTGCTGCACCGGGGTCGGCACGGGCAGGAACGCATCCTGTCCCGGCCGACCGTCCAGGCGATGATCACCGATCAGCTCTCGCCCGCGCAGAAGGCGGTCTCCGGGTTCTTCCCCGGCTACTTCGACGCCATGGGCTGGGGCTTCGGCATGGCCGTCATCACCGGCCGTGACGACGTGTACCGGGTGCCCGGCCGGTTCGGCTGGGACGGCGGCCTGGGCACGGCGTGGTGGTCCGACCCGACGGAGGACCTGACGGGCATCATGCTGACCCAGCGGGCCGAGTTCCACCCGTTCTCTCACCCGTACCTGGACTTCTGGACCTCGGTCTACCAGGCGATCGACGACTGACGGGCCTTCGCCGGCCCAGGGTGCCGGTCACGCCGGAGCGATGTACCACCACTGGTCGACGTACGAACCGCACGTGGTCTGCACCGCCTGGGTTCCCGGCACTGTGCCGCGCGAACACGTACAGGACGGTTGCCACCAGGCATGCCCCGGTGCGCCAGAGTTCACATCACGGTCTCCTACTCGGCAATCGTCAGTGCACCCAGCGCATCGCGGACACGATCGCCTCCGGGTCCGCCCCGGCGAAGTGCTCGATCTCGCCGCGCCGCACCGCCAGCAGGTCGGTGACCAGCCGCTGCCCGAAACCGTCGCGCAGCACGGAGTCCGCCTCGAACGCCGACACCGCCTCGTCCAGCGTCGACGGCAGTCGCGGCGACCCGTCCACCAACGCCGGGTCGACGTCGACCGGCTCGGGCAACCGGGCGCTCTCCGCGAGACCGGCGATGCCGGCGAAGACCAGGCCGGCCACCACCAGGTACGGGTTCGCCGTCTGGTCGAAACACTTCACCTCGACGTTCGCCGCCCACTGGCGGCTGCCCGCCGCGCCGGTGACCAGCCGCAGCGCGGCTTCCCGGTTCTCCAAGCCCCACACGGCATACGCCCCGGCCCAGTGCTGCGGCACCAACCGCAGATAGCTGACCACCGACGGTGCGCCGACCGCCAGCAACCCGGGCAGCCGGGCCAGGATGCCCGCCGCGAACGCCTCCCCCGCCGCCGTCAACCCGAACGGCCCGGTGCCGCCCGAGCACAGGTTCCGCTCGCCCTCCCACAGGCTCAGGTGCACGTGACCGCCGTTGCCGACGCC
>DASZXM010000515.1:0-6104 GCA_035546415.1 Pseudonocardiaceae bacterium | reverse complement strand
ACTGGCCAGCAGGCTGGCGATCCCGATCACGATGGCCATCGCCCACACCGCGTCCTGGTGCTCGGTGAGCATCTGCGGCCCGGGCACCATGCCCAGGATCGAGAAACCACTCATCAGCACGGCCATCCCGACACCGCCGGGCACACCGAGGGCCACGGTCGGCAACAGGTTGCCTGCCTCCTTGGAGATCGAGGACGACTCGGGGGCGATGATGCCCTCGGGGATGCCGGTCCCGAACCGCTCGGGGTGCCGGGAGATCTTCGACGCCTGGCCGTACGAGACGAAGTTGGCCGCGACACCGCCGACGCCGGGAATGATGCCCAGCACGGTGCCGAGAACGGCGGATCGGAACGTCAGCCACTTGTGCGAGGCCACGTCCCGGATGCCGTCCCGGACCCGCGTTCCCTGCTGGCCGCCGCGCAGCCTGACGTTCGAGCCACCGGCTGCGGACCGGGTCGGCGCGCCGAACAGCCGGAACATCTCGGCGAAGGCGAACAGGCCCAGCGCCACCGTTGTCACGTCGAAGCCGTTGTACAGCGAGATGATGCCGCCGGTGAACCGCTGCACGCCGGTGATCGGGTCGTAGCCCACGAAGGAGATCATCAGGCCCAGCCCGCCGGAGATGAGGCCCTTGGTCACCGAACGGGCCCGCATCTGGCCGATCAGCACGATGGCCAGCACGGCCAGCGCCAGGAATTCCGACGGGTGGAACAACGTGGTCAACCGGTCCATGAACGGGATCAGCACCATCAGCAGGATGACGCCGATCCAGCCGCCGACCGTGGTGGCGGTGGCGGAGATGCCCAGCGCCCGGGCCGGCTGGCCCTTCACCGTCATGGCGTATCCGTCGAACGTCGTCGCCGCCGACTCGGGGGCGCCCGGCGTGTTGAACAGGATGGCGGTGATCGAGCCGCTGAAGTAGATTCCGGTGTGCGCGCCCAGGAGCAGCGCCAGCGCCGGCACGATGGACATGTTGTAGATGAAGGGCAACAACAGGGTCAGCAGAACCGCGCCGCCCAAGCCGGGAATGGCCCCCACGACAGTGCCGAGCATCGTGCCCACGACCAGCAGGAGCACCGCTTGTGGTGCACCCAGGGATGTCAGGCCGTTGATCAGGTTCTGCCACATCGCAACTCCAGCGGGTTCGGTGCGTGGCCGGTGCGGGAGCGGGGCGCCTGATCACGCCAGGCGGCCCCGCTCCGTCGTCAGGCGGACGTCTTCAGCAGATCGGTGAACAAGGCTTTCTGGCCCAACGCGTCGGTGGCCGCCTGGGTGAGGTCCTGGCCGGACTCGAAACCCGGGTACAGCCCGGCCTTCTGCGCGGCATCGAGCAGGCCCGTGTCCTGCATGGCCTTCTGGAACGCGGTACGCAGTGCCGAAAGCCGGTCGGCCGGGACACCGGGCGGCGCGAAGAACGCGTGGCCCAGATCCATCACGTCGGACAACGTCGTCAGTGCCTTGACCGTGTCAGCGCCCAGGTTGTGCTGCTTGGCTTCGTCGACCACGGTCGGAACGTTCGGCAGCTTGCTGAACCTCTGTTGCGAGACAACGACAACCGGTGACGCCTTGCCCTTGATCGCCGCGATGTCGGACGCGGACAGCGAGGCGGTCGTGCCCTCGCCGCTCAGAAAGGCCGCCTTCTCCTCGCTGCTGCCGGAAAACGCCGCCACCATCTGGAACGGCACCCGGAACGCGTTGTAGACGATGACAGCGGAGTTGTAGTCCGAACTCCCCTTGCCCGTCGCCAGCGCCTTGACCTGCTGGTTCGCGTTGACGATCCCGTCGAACGTGCGGTGGTCGGCATCCCGGGTCGCGATGACGTGCGGATCGTCGTCCGGCCGGCCGATCCAACCCATCTTGGTCACGTCGGCCCGGTAGCCGTCCGCCTGATCCATCTGGTCGAACACGTCACCGCCGGCGTTCGTGTCACCGATGGTCAGACCGTCCGGCTTGGCGGCATAGACCTCGTTGGTGCCGATCAGGCCACCACCACCGGGCATGTTCTGGATCTTGACCTCATCGACGCCGAGATACTTCTTCAGGTAGGGCGCCATGATGCGCGCCCACTGGTCGTAGCCCCCGCCGGGGCCGTAGGGCACCACCACGGTCAGTGTCTGACCACTGTAGAACGAGGAACCATTGCCCGAACCGCTCGCCGAACCGCCATGGCCGATGCCACAGGCCGCTGCCAGCGCAGCGGTCAACGTGAACGCGGCCGCGGTCCACCACGCGCGGCGCCGAGCAGGTGTGCGCTGCATGTCGAAGCCTCCAGTCGTCGTGGCCGTCGCACGTCGAGAGGCGCGGATACTGCTGTGACGCACATCGCCGTGAGTCGAGCCGAGGGGCACTAGTATGGACTGACCTTATGACCGTTTGTCAATAGACCAGTTCCACGGTGGTGGAGGCGGGAACGCCGGCCACCGCGATCCGCGGCGAGGCGTGGTGATCCTGCCGGCAGCGGTGATGAACGACGATGGCCTCGACCCCTTGGACCAGAAGGGATCGAGACCATCATGCGTGGACCGGTGGAGGAGCGGCCGACGTTCCGGGAAACGCCTGGCAGCGGAGCCGTTGGCGTTGCCGACCGGTCACGGTTCCAGCGTGCCCGTGACCGGCGCCGGCAGACCTGACGATTGCCTGACGATCACCCGCCGGTGCCGGGCGAGTCACTGCGGTCCGACCATGCGCCGCGGCAGGAACCGCCCTTTCAGGACATCGCGCGACCGGATCCGGTCCTGCACGACGGCGATCTGGCCCGAGCCGTCCGCCGGGCCACTCGGTCACGGTGTGAGGGCGATGCTCGCCGGGATGGCGTCGAAGGCTTCCCGAACTTCGCGCACGAGCCGCGCAACCCTGTCCCTGCCAGCGGGTCGCCCGGAGTTGTTGCGAATCCAGTTCTTCGCGGCACAACGCCATGCCGCCAGCGAGACCTCGCCGAGCAGCCGCAGGCGCACATCGGTGCGGCTGTCGGTGTCCAGCCTGGCTTCCAGAATCTCGACGAGCTGTCGCTGGACGGTGATCGAGGTCAGATCGCTGTGGTCACGGAGGGCGGGCGTGCGCGCGGCGAGGCCGCGGGTGGCCAGGAAGCGCCGGGTCCAGTCCTCCCCCATGTCGCCGATCGTGGCGACCAGACAGTCCCGCAGCGCCTCGAGCACGGTGCCGCCGATCTCGACCTGGGTGAACCGCTCCAGATAGGCGTCCCACAGCTCGGTCTCCGCGGCCAGTGCGACAGCCTCCTTGGACGGAAACAGGCGGAAGAACGTGCGCAGGGAGATCTCGGCGGCATCGACGACCTGGTCGAGCGTGGTCGCGTCGAAACCACGTTCCAGGAACAGCCGCAGCGCGGTCTCGACCAGTTGTCGTCGAGTGCGCAGCTTCTTGCGTTCCCGCAGCGACTGCGGTGCCGGCGAGTTGGACACGGACGTCAGTATACGCCGGTGACACGCAACTGCCGGTGACTGTATAGTGCCAGTCACTGGCGATTTGCTCGCGAGGAGGTGGCCATGCCCGCTCGTACGACTCCCGATGTCACGCGCTCCGACGTGCGACTGGTGCACGTGACGGAGTGCGAGGCTGCACACCTGGACGCGGTGCTCGACGCCTGGAACCAGGCACCCTGGCCGCCGGGGCTGCTGTCGCGCTGGTGCCTACTGGGCGAGGACGGCGACAGTGTGCTGACCTACCTCCAGTCGGCCGACGAGACGGCGACGCACCCGTCCCGGTGGGACGGCACGATCGAGTACCAGGTGTACCGGGGACGGTGTTTCACCACACCGCGGACTCCGGGCTGCGTGGTGGCGATCCAGCGTGAGTTCGACGGACCCGACCTTCTGCGGGCGCGCGCGTGGGTGGACGCCATGTTCGCCGCAACCGGTGACGACCCTCCGCTACCCGGACTGATCGCGGCCCACATGCACGTCAGCACTGATGGCGCCCGCGTCCTGAACCTCGCCCAGTGGGCCTCCGCCGAAGCCCACCAGGCCCTCCTGGACAGCACGGCCCCACGGCTGGCCGCTAATCCTGAGTGGCGACAAGTGGAAGAAGCCTGGCCCGGGCTGGAACGAACCACCGTGCGCCGGTACCGCCCCTACCGCTACGCCGAGCACCCACCCCACTGAGCCCGCCGACGCCGAGTCCGAAGAGGATGTTGCCGATCTCGTCACGGCTCACCCGTTCCCGCCGGACAACCGACCGCGACCGGCCGGGGCGTAGACCGAGCACGTTTCGCCTGCCAGGTCGTCCGCTCGGCCGGTGGCCGCGAGACGGATCAACCGGCGGACTCCTCGGCCGGCACCACACCGGGATCGTCCCGCATGGCCTTGCAGCCGGTACCGCTGCCCCCGCGCCCCGCCCGTCCGGACCGAGCGCGCCTCAGTGGTCGTCGGTGACGTTCAACTCGGCCAGCACCTCGTCGCGCCTGTCGACGAACTCGAAGTCGGGCAACGGCAGGTCGAAGGAGTACAGCAGTGCGCGCAACACGTCTCGCTCGTGGGCGCTGACCGGGATCTTCCGCGCCGACAGCGTTGCCGCGATACCGTCCGCCAGTTCGCCCCACTCACTGACGAAGTTGAACGTCCGAAAGCTCTTCAGGTCCCGCTCCGGCAACCGGTCGGCCAACCCACGACGTGCATTCGGGGGCGTTATCGGGAGATGTGGGAATTCCAACTGCTCGGACCGGTGGAAGCGCGAGTCGGGGGGCACGATGTGGACATCGGTCCTCCGCAACGACGTGCGGTACTGGCCGCACTGTTGACCGAGCCGACCATCCGGTCACCACCGAGGCACTCATCGATCGAGTCTGGGGTGACACGCCGCCGGTCGCGGCCGCGGCCTCGCTGCACTCCCATACGCGGCTGCGTGGCGTGATGGCGCGCACGACCGGTCCGGCCACGGCCGGCACCGGCGGCACACCCCCGCGACTGGTTCGATGCGCGGGCGGTTATGTCCTGCGCGTCGCCCCCGACCAGGTCGATCTGCACTGGTTCCGACACCTGGTGGACCAGGCCCGGGACCGGACAGGTCCCGAGCGCGTCGAGGTGTTACGGCAGGCGTGCGCGCTGTGGCGCGGCGAACCGCTGGCCGGGACCGCGGGCGCGTGGGCCGAGCGGATGCGGTCCAGCTGGCGACAGGCCTATCTCGACGCGAGCGTCGCCTGGGCGCATGCCGAGGTCGAGGCGGGCAACTACGCCGCCGTCACCGCACGGCTGCCCGATCTGGTCGGTGAACACCCACTGGTCGAGCCGCTGGCCACGGCGCTGATGCGCGCGCTCAGCGCGTCGGGTCGTACTCCCGAGGCGTTGGCCTGCTACGCGGCTTTGCGGCAGCGGCCGGCTCGCTCATCGCGTCTTCCTCCGTGTGGTCCAGGAACGCTCACATGCCTCCAGCCAGCGCAGGTCGGCCTGGAGCCGAAGCACGATTCCTTCCAGCAGCAGCCCGGCCTGGGAGTCATCCGGCTCTGCCATCGCCGCCCGCTCCGCCGCACGGAGCCTGCGCAGCAACTCGCGCCGCTGGGCGTCGACGATCCCCAGCGGACTGGCGAGTCCCGCTTGGGCCGCGGAGATCAGCTTGAGGTGGAACTCGGCCAGATCAGGCTTGGGCCAGCTGACCTCCGACAGCCATTCGGTCACCCGCGCATGACCGGCCGGGGTGAGTTCGTAGACCTTGCGGTCTCCGCCCGCTGTCGGCGCCCCGCGGACGATCAAGCCGGCTTTCTCCAGTCGGCCGAGGGTGACATAGATCTGGCCATCGTTCATGGCCCCACCGAGCGGCCCGAGTGCCTGGTCCAACCGGGCGCGCAGCGCCGAGCCCTGCGCGGGCTCCTTCGCCAGCATGGCGAGCACGACCTCTTGCCGCACCACAACCTCCGACATAACCGTTAGGTTCGGAGGCGAGTATAACCGTTAGAGTGGGCGGTGCAAGGCAGCCGGGCGCTGGATCGCGACTCGGGCGCACACAGGAGCGGGGCTCTCCCGAAGGAAAGCCCCGCCCGTCGTGCCGTGCGCGCTCAGCTCACCGTGAGCGCCGTGTCGTCCAGGACGAACGACGTCTGCAGCGACGAGTCCTCGCTGCCGGTGAAGGTGAGGGTCACCGTCTGGCCGGCCAGT
>DASZXM010000514.1:0-9076 GCA_035546415.1 Pseudonocardiaceae bacterium | reverse complement strand
GCCCGAACGGCGCCAGCTACGCGGCCGCACTGCGTGAACTGTTCGCGCTGGACCCGCAGGCTGCGGCGCTGCTCTCGGCGCCGTCGGTGGGCCAGAACGATGAGCACGGCACCCTGCCGGGTGCCACGGATGGTGACAGGTGAAGAACATCTTGCGCATCGGCACCCGGGGCAGCGCGTTGGCGCTGGCTCAGACCCGGTTGATGGCCGACGCACTGGAGGCGGCCGGCGCGGCGGTGGAGATCATCACCGTGACGACGCCGGGCGACACGTCCTCCAAGCCGGTCGGTGAGATCGGCGTCGGCGTGTTCACGTCGGCCCTGCGCGACGCGCTGGCGGCCGGCGACATCGACGTGGCCGTGCACTCCTACAAGGACCTCCCCACGGCACCCGACCCGCGGCTGGTGCTGGCCGCGGTGCCGGTCCGCGAGGACCCGAGGGACGTGCTGGTCGCCCGCGACGACCTCACCCTGGGCGAGCTGCCCGCGGGTGCGACCGTCGGCACCGGCGCCCCGCGCCGTTCCGCGCAGCTGGCCGCCCTGGGTCTCGGCCTGACCATCGTGCCGATCCGGGGGAACGTGGACACCCGGATCCGCAAGGTCACCGAGGGCGAACTGGACGCCGTGGTGGTGGCCAGGGCCGGCGTCGCCCGGCTGGGCAGGCTGGCCGACATCACCGAGGTGCTGGAGCCGATCCAGATGCTGCCCGCGCCCGCACAGGGTGCGCTGGCGATCGAGTGCCGCGTCGACGACATGGACACCGAGCACCTGCTCGGCTCCACTTTGGACGACGAGATGACCCGGCAGGCCGTGACCGCGGAACGCGCGATGCTGGCCACGTTGGAAGCCGGGTGCCGCGCGCCGATCGGTGGGCTGGCCGAGGTCGTCGACGACCTGGTGATCGACGAGAACGGCGTGGAACGGGTCGTGTCCAGGCTGTCGCTGCGCGGTGTCGCCGCGACGCCGGACAACCAGATCCTGCGCGCGTCCAACATCTCTGACCTGACCAACGCAGACGAACTCGGCAGGCTGGTCGCCGCCGAGCTGCTCGACCTTGGGGCCGCGGTGCTGTCCGGCCCGGAGGCATAGTGATGGAGAGTGCCCAGATGACCCGTGCACGCAAGGCCCCGGGGCGGATCGCCTTCGTGGGCTCCGGCCCCGGCGACACCGGGCTGCTGACCGTTCGGGCCAGCGAGTTGCTCACCCGTGCCGAACTGGTGGTGACCGACCCGGACGTGCCGTCGGCCGTGTTGGCCCTGGTCGGTGCCGCCGTGGAGCTGCGCCCGGCGGTCGGCGACCCGGCCGACGTGGCGAAGGACCTGGTGACGGAGGCGAAGGCGGGCCGGTGGGTGGTCCGCCTGGTGTCCGGTGACCCGCTGACGCTGGACTCGGTGGTCCGCGAGGCGCAGGCGGTCGCGAAGAGCAGCGTCGCGTTCGACGTGGTCCCCGGCGTACCGGCCGGGACGGCGGTGCCGGCGTACGCCGGTGTCGCACTCGGCGCGGTGCACACCGAAGTGGACGTGCGCGGCGACCTGGACTGGGCGGGCATCGCGGGCGCCCCGGGCACTCTCGTGCTGCACGCCACCGGCGGCCACCTGGCCGAGGCGGCGTCCAACCTGACCGAGCACGGCATGGCGCCGCAGACGCCGGTCGCGGTCACGGCCGACGGCACGGGCAACAACCAGCGCACGATCGACACGACGTTGGCGTCGCTGGCGGCTGACGCCGGTGAGCTGGGCGGCAACCTCGTGGTGACGGTCGGCGCGGCCGCGGGCGCGCGTTCGAAGCTGTCGTGGTGGGAGTCGCGGGCGCTGTACGGCTGGAAGGTGCTGGTCCCCAGGACCAAGGACCAGGCGGTCGAGATGAGCGAGAAGCTCCGTTCGCACGGCGCGATCCCGGTCGAGGTGCCGACGATCTCGGTCGAGCCGCCGCGGTCGCCCGCGCAGATGGAGCGGTCGGTCAAGGGTCTGGTGGACGGCCGCTACCAGTGGGTGGTGTTCACGTCCACCAACGCGGTGCGCGCGGTGTGGGAGAAGTTCCGCGAGTTCGGCCTGGACGCGCGGGCGTTCTCCGGCGTGAAGATCGCGTGCGTCGGCGAGGCCACGGCCGCGAAGGTGCGGTCGTTCGGCATCATGCCGGAGCTGATCCCGTCCGGTGAGCAGTCCAGCGAGGGCCTGCTGGCCGATTTCCCGCCGTACGACGACATCCTCGACCCGGTGGACCGCGTGCTGCTGCCCCGGGCCGACATCGCCACCGAGACGCTCGCCGCCGGCCTGCGCGACCGCGGCTGGGAGATCGACGACGTGACGGCGTACCGGACCGTGCGTGCCGCGCCGCCGCCTGCCGACACCCGCGAGATGATCAAGTCCGGCGGGTTCGACGCGGTGTGCTTCACGTCGTCGTCGACGGTGCGCAACCTGGTCGGCATCGCGGGCAAGCCGCACACCCGGACGCTGGTGGCGTGCATCGGCCCGAAGACGGCCGAGACGGCACACGAGTTCGGCCTGCGGGTGGACGTGCAGCCGGAGGTGGCGCAGGTCCCGGCGTTGGTGGACGCGCTCGCCGCGCACGCCGCCCGGCTGCGTGCCGAGGGCGCGCTTCCGCCGCCGCGCAAGACGAAGCGCGCGCGCCGCTGAGAACGCCTACTCGACGACGCTCTGCTGCACGACGGCCCGGCCTGGTGGTCGGGCCGTCGTCGTGTTCGGCGCGGAGTAGCGTCGATGGGCGAAACCACCTTTGGAGGATGATCGTGTTCCCCACCCATCGGCCGCGCCGCCTGCGCACGAGTGCCGCGATGCGTCGGCTGGTCAGCGAGACATCGGTGCGTCCGAGGCAGTTGATCCTGCCGATGTTCGTCAGGGAGGACGCGGCCGAGCCGGTGCCGATCGGGTCGATGCCCGGTGTCGTGCAGCACACGCGGGACTCGCTGCGGAAGGCCGCGGTGGACGCCGTGCAGGCCGGTGTCGGTGGGCTGATGATCTACGGCGTGCCCACGTCGAAGGACGCGACCGGGTCCGGCGCGATCGACGAGAACGGCGTGCTGAACGTGGCACTGCGCGACCTGCGGTCGGAACTGGGCGACTCGACGGTGCTGATGGCCGACACGTGCCTGGACGAGTTCACCGACCACGGCCACTGCGGCGTGCTGGCCGCCGACGGCAGTGTGGACAACGACGCGACGCTGGACCGGTACGCGGAGATGGCCGTGGCGCAGGCGGAAGCCGGCGCGCACATGCTCGGCCCGAGCGGCATGATGGACGGCCAGATCGGCGTGATCCGCGACGCGCTGGACGTGGCGGGGCACTCGGACACCGGGACCTTCGCGTACTCGGTGAAGTACGCGAGCGCGTTCTACGGGCCGTTCCGGGAGGCCGTGCAGTCGTCGCTGCAGGGTGATCGCAAGACGTACCAACAGGATCCGGGGAACGTGCGGGAGGCGCTGCGCGAGGTGGCACTGGACCTGGCCGAGGGTGCGGACCTGGTGATGGTGAAGCCGGGCCTGGCGTACCTGGACGTGCTGCGGGCCGTGTCGGAGGTGTCCGAGGTGCCGGTCGGCGCGTACCAGGTGTCCGGTGAGTACGCGATGGTGGAGGCGGCCGCGGCGAACGGCTGGCTGGACCGCGAGCGCGTGATCGTCGAGACGCTGACGTCGATCCGGCGGGCCGGCGCGGACACGATCCTGACCTACTGGGCGGCGGAGGCGGCGGCCTGGCTGGCCGACAACTGACCGGCGACCGACCGACCACCACCCAGAGTTGCCCGGGTTGTGGACATGTGCCCAACTTGCCCGTTCCGATAACACTTAAAAACAAAGTCCGTTTTAAGGCGTTTGGTGCCTTAGTCTGGTGGCATGACCACGTCGTCCGCCGAGCGGCAGCCCGACCGGCAGCCGCTGCCGGTGATCGTGCTGCCCGGGATGCGGTGGCCCGTCGTGTCGCACTACCTGCGGCCGGCGCGCCCACTGCTGGTGGAGCGGTCCGCCCGAGGCTGGTGGCTGGCGCTCGCGTGCTGGTTCGCCGGGTCCGCGCTCGGGCAGGTGTTGCACAGCCCGGCCGCCGTCGGGTTCCACTACCGCTACATCGACGGGGCAGGGGCGGTCCGGCTGGACGACTGGGCGCTGCCCGGGCCGCTGGCCGTGGTGTTGTTCGGACTGCTCGCCGTGTTCCTGGCCAGCCTGGTGCTGCCGATGCGGGACGGGGCCGGTTGGGCGCGGACGCTGTTGACCGTGCTCGCGTTCCCGCTGGCCGCGGTGCTGGTGTGGCAGATCGCGCGGTGCCTGTTCACCGGCGTCGCCGACGGCGTGGGCGTGGGCCAGGGACTGCTGGGCCTGGTCGCGCTGGGCGTGCTGCCGGGCGCCGTGGGCATGATGTACCGGCGGGAGGTCCGGGCCCACTACCGGAGGTAGTAACGTCCGCGTCGTGACCACGGAAGACGGGCCGATCCGGCCGACTCCGCCCGGGCCGGTGCGCGCGTCGTTCTGGATCCTGATCGTGAGCGCGGCGTTCCGCGTGTTCATCGCCATCCTCACGGTGGCCAGCTGGAACAGCGTGATCAACTCCGCCATGCAGAGCGTGCCCAAGGGCACCACACGCGCACAGTGGCTCAGCGACGTGCACACGATCCTCATCGCGAACATCGTGCTGGACCTGGTGTTCGCCGCGTTGTACGTGCTGTTCGCCTACATGGTGCGGCAGGGCCGCAACTGGGCGCGGATGACGATCACCGCGATCGTCGTGCTGTTCGGCCTGTACGACATCTTCACCAGCTCGAACCTGATCACGCTGATCAGCGTGATCGTCGAACTGGTCGCCGTCGGCCTGCTGTTCCTGCAGGCGTCCAAGGAGTACTTCGCCCAGGTGCGGGCCGGACGGCAGTGACCAGGCCGGTCGACGACACCGCTCCCGTGCTCTACGCCGAGCCGGGGTCGTCGTGGTGGCCGGTGCTGTGGGGGCCCGCGTTCGCCCTGGTCGGCGTGGGTGTGGAGGCGTTGAGCGGGCCGGTGCACGCGCTCGCCTGGGCCGTCGCGGGCGTCGTGCTGTCCGGGTCGGCGGCCCTGTGGGTGTCGGCGCGACGGCGGATCTGCTCCGTGCTGCTCACCGCGGGCACGCTCTATCAGGGCCGGGAACCGTTGGCCACCAACCTGATCAGCGACATCGACGACGTGGACGTGCCGGTCGGCGCGCGCGTGCTCGGCGGCGGCTGGACGGTGCCGAAGAAGTTCGCCGAGGTGCCGCTGCGGCTGACCGACGACAGCGTCGTCGTGGCCTGGGCGAAGCACCCGGACGCCCTGCGGGCCGCGCTCCGGCCGGTGGTCCAGGCGTGAGAGGGTGGGTTCCGTGAGCGACACTCTGCACCAGCCGTGGCGCGCCGCCGTGGCAGCGGGCGAGGTTGTGGTGGCCGTCGCGGCCGTGATCATCGGTGTCACGTGCTGGCGGCACGGCGTCACCACGATGGTCACGCCGCTGGGCAACGGCCAGCCGCCCCTGACGTCCACGATCTTCTACGGCAGTTGGATGGCGGGCGGGATCGGGCTGGTCACCGTCGCCGCGCTGCTCGTGCTGGACGCGATCCGGGAAGTGCTGCTGGCCGTGCGCACCCGGCGGCGTCCCGAGCCGCCGGAGATCACGGTCGCCCGGCCGGCGTAACCGGCTGTCAGGCAACTCACAGGGAACTCGCAGGGCTTTTTCAACGTCGGCTCGCAGGATTCTCCCAGGTGGCACACTCTGTGCTGATGAGGGAGCGGCGGATGGCCGAACGTACGTTGCTGCTCGTCGTCGAGGACGATCCGAGCATCCGCGAACTGCTGGCGACCAGCCTGCGATTCGCGGGTTTCGAAGTGACCACGGCCGCCACCGGCAACGAGGCGCTGCGCGCCGTGGAGCGCCGCGGCCCGGATCTGGTGCTGCTGGACGTCATGCTGCCCGACCGCGACGGCTTCGAGGTGCTGCGCTGGCTGCGTTCGGGTGGGCAGACGGTGCCGGTGCTGTTCCTGACCGCACGGGACGCCGCCGAGGACAAGATCACCGGCCTGACCATCGGCGGCGACGACTACGTGACCAAGCCGTTCAGCCTGGAGGAGGTGATCGCTCGGGTGAACGCCGTGCTGCGGCGCACCCGGGGCGTCGCGGAACCCGCCGAGGCGCCGCTGCGTTACGCCGACCTGGAACTGCACGTGGACAGCCACGAGGTGCGCCGCGCGGACAAGCTGGTGCCGTTGTCGCCGACCGAGTTCAAGCTCCTGCACTACCTGATGCGCAACGCGGGCCGGGTGGTGTCGAAGGCGCAGATCCTGGACCAGGTGTGGCGCTACGACTTCAACGGCGAGGCGGGCGTCGTCGAGTCCTACATCTCCTACCTGCGGCGCAAGGTGGACGTCGTGGAGCCCCGGCTGATCCACACCGTGCGCGGTGTGGGCTACGTGCTGCGGCTCGCGCCGAGCTGACATGGTGCTGTCGCGGCCGTTCCGGGTGGCGTGGGCCTGGCTGCGCCGGTTGCCGATGCGGGTGCAGCTCGTCGTGACCCTGGTGGTGCTGTTGGCGGCCGTGCTGATCGGGTCCTACTTCGTCGCGTCGGCGTCGATGCAGAACTACCTGCTGCACCAGTTGGACGCCAGGCTGGCCAGGACGACCCTGCAGACCGAGCGGGTGCTGGGCAGTGGCCAACTGCAGATCCTACGGAGCCTGCCCCCCGGCCGGTCCCCGCTGTTGGCGACCGACCAGGTCGTGGTGCGGATCGGCACCGGCGTGTTCCGCGAACCCCAGGTGTCCGCGAGGGCCCCGCAGCCACAGCTGCCGGCGAACCCGCCGCTGGGCACGCCGTTCACGGTGCCGACGGCCACCACCGGCGACAACTGGCGGGTGCTGGCCACGGCGGTGGCGGCGAACCGGACCGGACTGGGCCTCCCGGCGACCATCCTGGTCGCCACCGACCAGGGCCAGGTGGACGCCGCGATCGGCGACCTGAGCCGGATGTACCTGTGGATCGCGGTCGGCGCGCTGGTGGTGCTCGGAGTGCTCGGCTACGCGTTGGTGCGCAACGGCTTGCGTCCGCTGGAGGAGGTCGAGCTGACGGCGGAGGCGATCGCGACCGGTGACCTGTCCCGGCGGGTGCCGGTGCGCAGGCCGGGCAGCGAGGTGGGCCGGTTGGCCAGCGCGTTCAACACGATGGTGGAGCGGATCGAGAGCGCGTTCCGGTCCCGGGAGCGGTCCGAGGCGTCGGCGCGCAGCTCGGAGGAGCGGATGCGGCGGTTCGTCGCGGACGCCAGCCACGAACTGCGCACGCCGCTGACGTCCATCCGCGGCTACGCCGAGCTGTACCGGCAGGGCGCCGCGACATCGCCGGAGGACGTGGCGGGCGTGCTGCGCCGGATCGAGGACCAGGCGGCCCGGATGGGCCTGCTGGTGGACGACCTGCTGCTGCTGGCCCGTCTGGACCAGCAGCGCCCGCTCGAACACGCCCGGGTCGACCTGGCGGTACTCGCGGTGGATGCCGTGCACGACGCGCACGCCGTGGCACCGGACCGGTCGGTGGGCCTGCGGCTGCCACCGCCGGTCACCGGCGAGGACGGCGCCGACGAACCGGCGGAGGTGCCGGTCGTCGGTGACGAGGCACGGCTGCGGCAGGTGCTGGGCAACCTGGTCAGCAACGCGGTCCTGCACACGCCGACCGGCACGCCGGTGGAGGTGCGGGTCCGCGCGGCGGACCAGGAGGCCGTGCTGGAGGTCGCCGACAAGGGCCCCGGACTGCCGGCGGACCAGGCGGAGCGGGTGTTCGAACGGTTCTACCGGGCCGATCCGGCCCGTGGCCGGGTCAGCGGCGGCACCGGTCTGGGGTTGGCGATCGTCGCCGCGATCGTCGCCGCGCACGGTGGCCGGGTCGAGGTGCGCACGGCCGTCGGCGTGGGCACGACGTTCCGGGTGCTGCTACCGCTGGCTCCCTGAGCGGACGGCGGCGAACAGCCGGGCCTGCCAGTCCCGCAGTCCCGCGCGGTCCACCCGCACCTCCACGACGCGGAGGCCGGGACCGGGCACCAGGGCGTCGGCGAGCTTGCCGGCGTCGGCGACCAGCGTGTGCGGCACGCGGTGGGCGGCGCACAGCGCGGCCAGGTCGGTGTGGTGCGGGGTGCCGAACATCCGCTCGAACGACGCCGCGTACTCCGGGGCGCCCTGTTCCAGGGTGGCGAAGATGCCGCCGCCGTCGTCGTTGACGACCACGACCGTCAGGTCCGGCGCCGGCTCGTCCGGGCCGATCAGCAGGCCGTTGGCGTCGTGCAGGAACGTCAGGTCACCCAGCAGGGCGTAGCACGGTCGGCCGGTGGCCAGCGCGATCCCGGCGGCCGTCGACACGCTGCCGTCGATGCCGGCCACCCCCCGGTTGGCCAGCACCGTCAGGTCCGGCCGTTGCGGCGCGACGAAGTCGACGAACCGCACCGGGTTGGACGATCCGAGGAACAGCACGGCCTCCGTCGGTAGCGCGGCCACCAGGTCCCTGGCCACGTGCGCGCCCGTCGGCCACGGCTCGCCGGCCAGCAGGTCACGCACTGCCGCGCCGGCCGCGCGGTCGGCGGCCAGCCAGCCGGGCAGCCAGTCCGGGTCCGGCCAGGGCAGGGCGTCCGGGTCGACGTGGTCGGCGACCTCGGCGGCCAGCCGCTGCGGGTCGGTCCAGCTCAGCGTGACCACGCGCCGCGCCGACCGCAGCAGCGCGCCGACCCCCCGGGACAGCGTCGGCCGCCCGGCCACCAGCACGTCGTCGGGCAGCAACGGCGGTTCGCCCGCGTTGAGCAGCAACGATCCGGTGGCCAGCACGTCCGCCTCGCCGGCCAGAGCGGCCGCGGCACCGGTGGGCTCGGCGATCACCGGCCAGCCCGCCTTGGCTGCCAGTCGCGCGGCCGCGGTGATCCGTTCCGGCTCACCCACCGGGTCCCCGACCAGCAGCACGGTCCGGGCGGCCAGGCCCGTCACACCTGGACCGGTGACCGTGGTCGGCGCGGCCGCGGTCCACGGCGCGTCCCCGGGCCGGCCGGCCAGCGGTTCCGGCCAGTCGTCGTCGACCGAGGGCACCAGCGGCTCACGGAACGGG
>DASZXM010000513.1:0-11364 GCA_035546415.1 Pseudonocardiaceae bacterium | reverse complement strand
GCGGTCGCGGGCCGTCACCGGCCAATGCGAGACTGCCGCCCGTGGAACAGATACCCCAGGATGTCACTGACCTGCTCGCCCTGATGAGGCGCGGGGAGCGTGTCAGGTTCCTGTTTTTCTGGGGCCACCGTCCAGAGCGAGACGGCCAGGTCGGGCGGGGCGGTCTGAGTCAGTGGTGGCCTTCGCCCTTCGTGGTTGACGGTCGGACCTTCGCGACAGCTGAGCACTACATGATGTGGCGCAAGGCGATGCTGTTCGACGACGACGCCTCCGCTGAGAAGATCCTCCGGGTTGGCCACCCTCGCGAGGCCAAGGAGTTGGGCCGGGGGGTTGTGGGCTTTGACCAGCGCCGATGGGAGGCACACCGTTACGAGGTCGTGGTCACCGGCAGCGTCGCGAAGTTCAGGCAGCATCCTGACCTGCTGCACTTCTTGCTGGCCACGAAGGATCGGGTGCTGGTCGAAGCAAGTCCGCTCGACCGGGTGTGGGGTACCGGCCTCAGTGCCGGCGACCCGGGCACAGATGATCCCGCGCGTTGGCGAGGGCTGAATCTGTTGGGATTCGCCTTGGTGAAGGCCAGGCAGATCCTCGTGGAGTCCGTCTGAACGCAAGAGACAGGCAGCATCGGCACGTAAACGGGACTCGTGCTCTCCGGCCACGTCCGAGTGGTCTGTTTCGTCCAAAATGTGACAAGTCCTCTTTGGATAGCGGATAGCGGCATTACGCTGGGCGCATGTGTGATGTCGGGACCGAGATTGGTAGTTCCGCTCCTCGGCCGCTCGTTGGTGAGGCCGTTGACCCGATCTTCTTGGAGCCCGTGGACTCCGTTGAGGTCGTCACGCTCGTGGACAACGTGTTCGATGCGCTCCTGGTGGGTGACGACCGGGTGCGGCGGGCCGGGTTCGATGTCGGTGTCACCGCCGCACCGCAGTTCGAGCGTGGCACGACCGCCACCGGGCTCGTCGCCGAGCACGGGTTCTCCGCCCTCGTCACCGTCACCCGGAACGACCGCCGGACCACCCTCCTGTTCGACACCGGGCTCTCGCCGGACGCGCTGGTGACCAACGCCGACCGGCTCGGCATCGACCTGTCCACGATCCACAGCGTCGTGCTCAGCCATGGGCACTTCGACCACGCCGGCGGGCTTGCCGGGTTGGCCCGGCACGGCGTCAGGTCCCTGCCGATGGTGGTGCACCCGCTGGTGTGGACGCGCCGGCGGCTGGCTGTGCCGGATCGGCCCGCCGACGAACTGCCTACCCTGAGCAAGGCCGCCCTGGCCGGCGAGGGGTACGACGTCATCGAACGGCGTCAACCGTCGCTGCTGCTGGACGGGTCCGTGTTGATCACCGGCGAGGTCGACCGCACCACCGAGTTCGAGCACGGCATGCCACCGGCCCACCAGGCGTGGAACGGGACCGACTGGGCGCACGACCCGCTCGTCATCGACGACCAGGCGCTCGTCGTGCACGTTCGGGGTCGTGGGCTGGTCGTGCTCACCGGGTGCGGGCACGCCGGTGCCGTCAACATCGTGCGGCACGCGCAGCGGTTGACCGGCGTCGACCGGCTGCACGCGCTGATCGGCGGGCTGCACCTGGGCGGGCCGGCGTTCGAACCGGTCATCGAGCCGACCGTCGCCGCGCTCACCGACCTGGCGCCCGGTCTGGTGGTGCCCGGGCACTGCACCGGCTGGCGCGCCCAGCACCGGCTGGCCGCCGCGCTGCCCGACGCCTGGGTGCAGAACAGTTGCGGCAGCACGTTCGTCATGGCCGCCTGACCGGAATATCCGGGCCGCCACGGGCGCTCTAGCTGGCATCGAAAGGAGTGGGCGTCATGGCAGCGAAGGGACGGCGGACACAGCCGGCGACGCACGCGGAGGTGCGGACCGGATGCGGGCGGCGACTCGTTGTCGGCCGCCTCATGCTCGACGCCGCGGCGCCGATCGGTCGCGTGACACTGGCCGCGTCCGGTGGGGACAGCGGGATGTGGACCAGCCTGACGGTCGGCGAGGCGCGGCTGCTCGCCGGCTACCTGCTCGCGCAGGCCGGTGTGGTGGAGCGCGAGACGGCCCGGGAATGACCGGGGGCAACCTGTTGTTGGATACCCTGCTGGGGTATACGAACGGGAGGTTGTGGCGTGGCCACTGTGACGTTGACCAAGGACAATTTCGACGAGGTCGTCGGCGGCTCCGAGATGGTGCTGATCGACTTCTGGGCGGATTGGTGCCCGCCGTGCCGGATGTTCGCTCCGGTTTTCGAGCGCGCGTCGGAACAGCATTCCGATCTCGTGTTCGCGAAGGTGGACACCGAGGCGGAGCAGGAACTGGCCGCCGCGTTCCAGATCTCGTCGATTCCGACGCTGGCGATCATCCGGGACAAGGTGATGATCTTCTCGCAGCCGGGCGCCCTGCCCGACGCCGCGCTGCAGGAGCTGATCGGCAAGGCGCGTGAGGTCGACATGGACGAGGTGCGCCGCAACGTCGAGAAGCAG
The DNA here is from genome assembly GCA_035546415.1 of Pseudonocardiaceae bacterium. GTDB lineage: Bacteria > Actinomycetota > Actinomycetes > Mycobacteriales > Pseudonocardiaceae > DATEPR01. The sequence continues at coordinate 8,877 of DASZXM010000513.1, read as the reverse complement.
AGCCAGAACCAGTAACACGATCGGGTGGAACCGGTCTGTCGCCGATGCACCGGGAGGCGGAGCGCGCCTCCCGGGCGACGTGTCACCCCTTCTTGAAGACGTGTCACCCCTTCGTGAAATGGTGTGGACGCCGTAACACCTGCCGACCATTCGTACCTACCGTGACCGCTCCGGTGCCCTGCGTGGCGGTTGTGGTAATACGATGTAGTTCAGCAAGCTACCGAAGGCGGCACGACAGGACCGTGCTTCGACGAGAGGCGTGGATGGACACGCGGCAGGCCCACAGGACACCCGACAGGGCATGGGTGGCCTACCTGGTCATCGGAGTCATCGTGGTGACGGCCTACTACCTGGCTGTCCATCTGCACGCCCCGCCGACGGTCCGGGTGACGCTCTACTGTCTGGTCAGCGCGTCCGCCGCCGTCGGTGTGCTTGCCGGCTGCGTGCACAACGTGCCGGCCGGACGGGGCCGGCTGCCGTGGTATTTCCTCGGTGCCAGCCAGGTCGTCTATGCATGCGCGGACATGTGTTTCTACGTCGCGCACAACATCCTCGGCGACCAGGCGTTCCCCGCACTCGCCGACCCGCTCTACCTGGGGCACTATCCGCTGGTCGTCGTCGGCCTGATCCTGCTCATCCGGTCACGCACGCCCGGCCGTGACCTGGCCAGCCTGCTGGACGCCGCGACCGTCGCCGTCGCCGCCGCGCTGCTGTCCTGGCTGTACCTGATCGGCCCGCAGGCGCGCGCCGATTCGCCGGTGCTGGTCAAGGTCGTCTCCTGCGCGTATCCCGTGATGGACCTGGCGATGTTCGCCGTCGCGCTGCGCCTGATCCTGGGACCCGGCCGCCGGCCCGCGTCGTTCCTGCTGCTGGCCGGGAACCTGCTGGCCATCTTCACCGCCGACACGCTGTACGTGATGCAGCAGCTCAACGGCACCTATCAGACCGGGAACTTCCTGGACGCCATCTGGCTTTGCGGCAACCTCGCGCTCGGTGCGGCAGCGCTGCACCCGACCGTGACGCGCGTCGCGGACCGTGCGTCCGCCGAGGACATGCGGCTGACCCGCTTCCGGCTGGCCGTACTGGCCGGTGCCGCGCTGATCGCGCCGGCCACGCTCATCGTCCAGTACTCCATGGGACGGCTGCGTGACGTGCCGGTCATCGCGGCCGCGTGCGCCGTGCTGTTCATGCTGGCCGTCGCACGCCTGGCCGGGTTGGTGGCCGACCAGCGGCAACTGGCCACCACCGACGTGCTCACCGGGCTGCGCACCCGCCGCTTCTTCGGCGCCCAACTGCCGCACCAGCTCGCCCGGGCGCGCAAGGCGGGCACCAGCCTCGCCGTGCTCATCGTCGACGTCGACCACTTCAAGTCGATCAACGACCGCTACGGCCACCCGGCCGGTGACCGCGTGCTCGTCGAGGTGGCGCGGCGGCTGCGCGAGTCGGTGCGGCACGCCGACTTCATCGCCCGCTACGGCGGCGAGGAGTTCGCGCTCGTCGTGCCCGACGCCAGCCCGCAGGAACTGGCCAGCATCGGTGAGCGGCTGCGCACGAAGGTCGCCGACAGCCCGATCCTGGTGTCGCCGGACGTGTGGATCGACGTCACGGTCTCGGTCGGCACCGCCGGTTACCCGCGGCACGGCAACACGCCAGCCGAACTCATCACCACCGCCGACCGCGCGCTCTACGCGGCGAAGTCACAGGGCAGGGACCGCGTCGTGGTGGGGGAGACCATCCAGGCGGGCGCCGTGCTCGCCGATCGTCCGGGCTCCACTGTGGACATGCTGGCGTACTTGCAGCGCGCCGCCGACGAGGTGGACGGCTGGCTGTCCAACAAGGAGCACGGCCGTGCGGTCGGCCGCTGGGCCGCGCTGGTGGCGTCCGCGCTCGGGCAGGACGAGCCCGCCGTGCGGCGGGCCGAACTCGCCGGCCGGTTGCACGACATCGGGAAGGTGCTGGTGCCGCAGGCGATCTGGCGCAAGCCGAGCGCGCTGTCGAAGTACGAACGGCAGCTGGTGCAACAGCATTCCGACTACGGGCACCAGATGGTCAGCGTCGTGCCGGGGCTGTTGGACGTCGCCGAGATCATCCGTCAGCACCACGAGCGGATCGACGGCCGCGGCTACCCGCTCGGCCTGTCCGGCGACGAGATCCGGCTGGAGGCCAAGATCGTCGCCGTGTGCGACTCGTGGGCCGCGATGCTCGCCGACCGGCCCTACCACGACGCGCTGCGCCCGGCCGAGGCACAGGAGGAACTGTTGCGCGGCAGGGGACTCCAGTTCGACGTGGACGTGGTGGACGTCTTCCTCGACCTGCACCGCAGGGAACTGCTCGGCGAGCTGCGCCAGCTCGCCGAACCGGTCTCCGTCCGGCTACTGCCCGGCTGAGTCGGCGATCGTGTTCCAGAACATCAGTTCGTAGGACTGGAACAGCCGGCCGTACGTGAGCGCCGCCGACGTCTGCCGGCCGGCGTCCATCGCGGCCTGCAACGCCGTGACGGCCTGCTCCTCGACCTCCGGGACCGGCGTGGCGAAGAAGTCGAAGAAGCCGCACGCCTTGTCGTCGAACCCGTAGTGCTCGCGCATCGCCGCCGCGATCGTGGCGCAGTAGTTGCCCCACGCGGCGAAGTTCGCGATGAGCGCGACGATCGCGTCGGCCGGTTCGGCCATCAGCGCCAGCCACGCCATGTACGCGGGGTACGCCTGGCAGCCGGCCATCGGCGCGTACTCGGCCAGCGCAGCGTCGTCCGTGCCGGTGGCGGCGGCGAGCGCGGACAGCTTGCCCAGCGCCAGGCTCTCCCCGCCGGCCAGGCCGGCGAACAGTTCCCGGGCGTCGGAGTCCGTGCTGCGTGCGGCCAGCGTCAGGAAGCTGCGCTGGTCGCTGGGCACGATCCGGCTCTCCTCGGCCGCGCTCGTGGCGAACACCGACCGGGGCGCCTTGCCGGACGCGATCAGCGGCACCAACCGGTTGTCGTTCTCCGCGGGGGCCAGTGCCGTGCGGGCGGTGGCCAACAGTTCACGCGCCGGACCGGTCATGGGTCGGTGCTCCTCCTGGTTCTCGTTCACCGTCAGGGGATCGGCCACCGGCAACGGTGTGGGCACCGTCGAGGGTGTGGCCGCCGTCATGGGATCGGCCGAAGCCCAGCAGCGCGGCCGCGTTGCCGCCCCGGGCCGCGAGCCGCCCCAGGCCAGCGTAGATCAGCCCGGCCAGCGCCCACGCCTCGACCGCCGGCAGCCCGGCGTTCGGCGCGCTCGCCTGTCCCGGGAAGAGGCCGAGGCCCCACGCGCCGAACGCGACCGCGAGCAGCACGGCGACGATGCCGGGCACGTTGGCCACACCCGCGGCCCGCCAGGAGGGGACCGTGTCCATCGGTCGGTCCACCCCGGCGATGCGCGGCAGCACGAACCGGTCGACGCACATCACCACCGTCACGCACGGCAGCGCGATGGCCGACCAGTTGGCCACCAGGAAGAAACCGTTCTCCACATCCGGGAAACGCCATGCGAAAACGGCGGCGACGGCGGCCATCACGGCACACGTGTACCAACGGCGCCAACCGGGCACGCCGCCGACGGCATTCTGTCCGGCATTGATCATTTCGTAGTAGTTGCCGTCATTGATGGCCACCTGCATGACCGTCGCGACCACCGCGCCCAGCGCGAGAACGCCGAACATCGAGTATTCCACCGTGTACCGGAAAGCGGGCCCGAAATCGTAGGCGCCCGCGGTGGACAGTTGGGCCATCATCCACCCGCCTGCGACGAACAGCACGAGTCCGACGGCGAAGGCGGCGACCATCGGCGCGGCGGGCCAGAAGAACCTCGGCTTGCCGTACCGCCAGGTGTCCGGTTCGTTGCCCCACATCACCGAGCCGATCGCCGTGCCGATGCCGGCCAGGAACGGTAGCGTGGTCTGTCCGGCCGTACCGGACAGTTCGTGTGCCGGGATCTGGACCAGACCTTTGATCACCAGGTACAGCACCCACAGAATCATCAGTGGTGCCACCAGATACCGGGCGAACGCGGCGATCCCGGTGAAGCCGAACAGGTTGTTGGTGATGCCGACGACCGCCAGCAGCACGCTGATCAGCACCACGTGGCCCCAACCGAACAGGCCGTCGTACATGGTGGCCAGCAGGTTGAACGCGAACGCCGTCCAGCCGGCGGCGATGCCGATCAGCAGCACGGTGACCAGTGCCGAACCGACGCGGCCGAGGATCGACCTGGTCAGCAGCGCGTGCGTCCGGCCGGTGGTGGAACCCAGATACGCCGCCGGCAGCGCGTACACCAGATAGGCGACAGCGCCGATCGCTCCGGCCGCAATCGCTTTCACCAGCGAATATCCGGCGTCGTGGTACTGGAAGCCGAGAAACAGGTACGTGAATCCGGCGGCCAGCGTGATCCACAGTGACAGGAAGTGATATCGGGACCGGCGTTCGGTCAGCGGGACTATGCCGGTACGACTGGTGGAGTAGTCATGTTCGACACTGCGCTCCAGTGCCGTCGAGACGTCCGAGGATCGCTCGTTCACGTTTCTTCTCGCTTCACTCGCAGGGCGTCGATCAGCCTACGGAAAACTCACGCGCCGCCCTACGCCCGCCGCCCCGTACTGAGAGTCGTGTCCGTTTACCGTTCACACGTCAGCGTGCGCGCAAGATCGTTTACATCGCCTCGCGGACCACTTTTGATAACGAACTGGTAACGGTGTGCGGCTTCCGTACTTGATCGTTCCGGGGTTCCGGAACCTGGCGAAACGTGCACCGGCGCGTGATCGCCGACGTGGCCGCTGAACTGGGACGACGGGCCGGAAAGTGCTGGGAAAGAAGGGCTTCCGGGAGGCCGGTGACCGTCGTCACAGTTGGATAACGGTCGGTGGGCGGGTGTTGGGCGCCCGGATTTCCGCGCAGTAACGTCACTGTGACGCGGCCAGTAAGCGCTTACTGGCACCGATTCAGAAATCCAGCCGGAGGCGAGTAGATGGACACCCCCGACGATCCGCCCGCGAAGCCACTCACGATCTACGACGTGGCCAGGCACGCCGGCGTGTCGATCGCATCGGTGTCCCGCGTGCTCAACGGGCGCAACAGCCCCCGGCCCGAAACGCGGGAACGGGTGCTGGCCGCCGTGCGGGAACTGGGTTTCGTGCCCGACGGCGCCGCACGCGCGCTGTCCAACCGGCTCAAGGAAGTCGTCGGCGTCGTCTTCCGCCGCACGTCCGACCAGCTCGACGACGCGTTCGCCGACGAGGACGAGAGCCTGTTGTTCGCCGACGTGATCAACAGGGGCGTCGAGGTCGGCGCCCGCAATCGCGGCTTCGACCTGCTGATGAGTTCGGTGGACGTCTACGACCACAGCCCGCACGGCCGGATCACGTCGATCGCCGGCAAGAGCGACGGCCTGATCCTGCACGACCAGGTGCTCAGCCCGGTCGGCATCGTGCGCGTCGCCCAGCGCACCCCGGTCGTGACGCTGGCCGGCACGCCGACGCCGATGAGCGTGAATGTCCGCAGCGACAACGCATCCGGCATGCGCGAGCTGACCAGGCACCTGCTCCTGGACCACGGCTACCCGACCGTCGCCTACCTCGCGGGCCACGCCGACAGCCCGGACAACGTGGCCCGCGCCGAGGCGTTCGAGCTGGTCGTCGCCGAGGTCGGCATCGAGGCGTGGACCGGCGAGATCTGGCGCGGCAACTACATGGCGTCCGGTGGCGCCAAGGTGGTCAAGGACATCCTCGGCCGCAACCTGCCGCTGCCCCGCGCGATCGTCTGTGCCAACGACCAGACCGCGATCGGCGTGATGTACACGTTGGCGCAGCACGGAATCCGCGTGCCGGAGGACGTCGCGGTCACCGGCTTCGACGACATCCCCGTCGCGCGCCACCTGCACCCCCAGCTCACCACGGTCCGCCAGCCCATCCAGAAGCTCGGCGCGACAGCGTTCGACGTGCTGTATTCCATGATCAGCGGCAAGGGGCGGCCCGAGCCGGAAGTCGTGCTGCCGACCAGTCTGGTGGTCCGGGGCAGCTGCGGCTGCCAGGTGGAGTCCGTTCCGCCGTGGGAAGTGAGTGGCCGGTGATCCACCTCCTCCGCAGGCTGGGGTTCTACGTGCTGACCGCGTGGGCGGCCATCACGGTGAACTTCTTCCTCCCGCACCTGATGCCGGGCGACCCGGTGCAGAACCTGATCACCCGCCAGCAGGGCAAGGCGAGCCCGCAGGCCGTCGAGGCGTTACGCGCCCAGCTGGGGTTGACCGGGGACCAGTCGCTGTGGACGCAGTACCTGCACTACTGGAGCGACCTGTTCCACGGCAGCCTCGGCGTCTCGACGAGCTTCTTCCCCGCCACCGTGTCCAGCGTGCTGACCGCCGCGCTGCCGTGGACGCTGGCCCTGGTCGGCGTCGCCACCGTGGTGAGCTTCGTGGTCGGCACCCTGATCGGCACCCTGGTGGCGTGGCGGCGCGGCTCCTGGCTGGACGGCGTGCTGCCGGTGGCCACGTTCTTCCAGGCCGTCCCGTACTTCTTCTTCGCGCTCGTCGTCCTGATCGTCCTGGGCAGCAACCTCGGCTGGTTCCCGATCAGCGGTGGCTCGGACCAGAACATCGACATCGGGTTCAACGCCGACTTCATCGGCAGCGCGCTGTACCACGGGTTCCTGCCGATGATCACGATCGTGATCAGCTCGATCGCCGGCTGGATCCTGGGCATGCGGAACATGATGGTCACCACGATGGACGAGGACTACGTGCTCGTCGCGCAGGCCAAGGGCCTGCCCACCCGCCGGGTGATCGGCTACGCCGCCCGCAACGCCGTCCTGCCGAGCGTGTCCAGCTTCTCGCTGTCACTGTCGTTCGTGGTGTCCGGCGCGCTGCTCACCGAGATCGTCTTCTCGTACCCGGGTATCGGCTTCCAGCTGTTGCAGGCCGTGCAGGCCGAGGACTTCCCGCTGCTGCAGGGGATCTTCCTCGTCATCACGTTCGCCGTGCTGGCCGCCAACCTGCTCGCCGACATCGTCTACGCCGTACTCGACCCCCGTACCCGGCAGGAGGCCTGACCCGGATGTCGACCCAGCTCACGGCTGAACCCGCCGCGGCGTTACCGGCCGCACCGGCCAAGCGCCGGGCGATCCAGCTGCCCAGGTCGCCGAAGATCCTGATCGGCCTCGGTCTGCTGCTGTTCTTCATCCTGCTCGCGGCGATCGGCCCGCTCGTCGCGCCGCACGACCCGACGGCGACGACGTCGGACCTGCTGGCCGGCCCGTCGTCCGCGCATCTGCTGGGCACCACCCAGTCCGGCCAGGACGTGTTCTCGCAGCTGCTGGTCGGTTCGCGCAGCACCGTCGTGATCGGGTTCCTCGCCGGTGCCATCGCGAGCGCACTGTCGATCATCGTCGGCGTGTGCGCGGGCTACTTCGGCGGCATCGTGGACGACCTGCTGTCCATGCTCACCAACGTCTTCCTGGTGATCCCCGGCCTGCCGCTGCTCATCGTGCTGGCCGCGTACCTGCCGAAGGGCACCAGCTCCAACCCGTTCGTGCTGGCGCTGATCATCAGCATCACCGGCTGGGCGTGGGGCGCACGCGTGCTGCGGGCGCAGACCCTGTCCATGCGGCGGCGCGACTACGTCGAGTCGGCCCGGGTGATCGGGGAGCGGAAGCTGCGCATCATCGGCGCGGAAATCCTGCCGAACCTGACCGCGATCGTCGCGTCATCCTTCGTGTTCACCGTGCTGTACGCGATCGGCACGTACGTCGCGCTGGCGTTCCTCGGCGTCGTCGACCCGGCGAACTGGAGCTGGGGCGGCATGCTGTTCTGGGCCGAGTCGCTGAACGCGCCGCAGGTCAACGCGTGGTGGTGGTTCCTGCCGCCGGGCCTGGCCATCGCGCTGCTGGGCACGTCACTGGCGCTGCTCAACTTCGGCATCGACGAGTTCATCAACCCGCGGCTGCGCGCGGCAGGACTGTCCCGCAAGGTGGCCAAGGCCAACGGCCTGCCGCGCCGGGCCCGGTTCGGCCTGACGCCGGTGGCGCGCAAACCGCGGCCGATCGCCGCCATCGGCAAGGGGGTCGCCAGGTGACCGGGTGGGCTTCGACGGCGGTCAGGTCGACGTCGCTGGATGACGCCGAGGCCGTGCTGGACATCCGCGGGCTCTCCGTGGACTACGGCGTCGGCGACGACGCGGTGCACGCGGCCGCGGACGTGGATCTCGTGCTGCACAAGGGAGAGGTGCTCGGCCTGGCGGGGGAGAGCGGCAGCGGCAAGTCGACCCTCGCGTACGCCGTGACCCGGCTGCTGCGCCCGCCGGGCGTCATCACGGCCGGCGAGGCGTGGTTCCACTCGGCCACCGACGGCGAGGTCGACCTGCTGGCCGCCAACGCCGACCAGTTGCGCAGGCTGCGCTGGTCGGAGATCGCCGTGGTGTTCCAGAGTGCGATGCACGCGCTGAACCCGGTGATGACGATCGGCCGGCAGCTCACCGACGTGCTCCAGGTGCACCGGCCGGCGATGAAGCGGGCGCAGCGGCGGGAGCGGGCCGCGCACCTGCTGCACATGGTCGGCATCACCGCCGATCGGTTGGGCAGCTACCCGCACGAGCTGTCCGGCGGCATGCGGCAGCGCGTCATGATCGCGATGGGCTTGGCGCTGGAACCGCAGGTCGTCATCATGGACGAGCCGACGACCGCCCTGGACGTGGTGACGCAGCGGGAGATCCTGGAAGAACTGATCGGGCTGCGGGACCGGCTCGGCTTCGCCGTCCTGTTCATCACCCACGACCTGTCCCTGCTCATCGAACTCGCCGACTCGATCGCCGTGATGTACGCGGGGCGGCTGGTCGAGCGGGCGCAGGCAGCGTCGCTGTTCCGGGCGCCCCGGCACCCGT
>DASZXM010000512.1:0-5512 GCA_035546415.1 Pseudonocardiaceae bacterium | reverse complement strand
AGCAGCTCGATCCTGGTGGCCTGGCGCAGGTCGACCGAGCGGGTGCCGAACGCGCGCACGGTGACCACGCCGTCGCACAGCCAGCTGCTCCGCCGCGACTCGGACACCGCCAGCGCCAGCAGCGGCACACCGACCACACCGGCGGCCACGACGCCGGGCACCCGGCCGGCCGCCAGGCCGACGACACCGCCGATCGCTGCGCCGACCACCACCGCGACCGCCGACACCGCCACGGCACGGCGCCGGAGCACCGTGCCGGGCAGCAGGTCCAGCGAGATCCGCTCGCCGGCCACGGTCAGGCCAGTGCGTCTGTCACGGCTGTGACGACGTCGGCCAGCGGCACCGCCCGCTGGTCGCCGGACTCCAGGTTCTTCAACTGCACGACCCCCTCCGCGAGATCCCGCTCCCCCAGCACCAGCGCGAACCGCGCGCCGGACCGGTCGGCGGCCTTCATCGAGCCCTTGAGGCCCTTGCCCCCGTACGCGATGTCGGTCCGCACACCGGCCGCGCGCAGCGCACCGGCGGCCACGACCAGCCGGTCCCGGCCGGCGTCGCCCAGCGGCACGCAGAACACGTCGCACCGGGTCGGGTCGCCGACCTGCAGGCCCTCCGCCCGACTGGCCAGGAACACCCGGTCCACGCCCAGGCCGTAGCCGATGCCGGCCAGCGGTGCGCCGCCCAGCTCGGCCATCAGGCCGTCGTAGCGGCCGCCGCCGCCGATGCCGGACTGTGAGCCGAGGCTGTCGTGCACGAACTCGAACGTGGTGCGCGTGTAGTAGTCCAGGCCGCGCACCATCCTGGGGTTCTCGGTGACCTTCACACCCAGTTCGGCGAGGTAGCCCTTGACCTGCTCGTAGTGCACGCGGCACGCGTCGCACAGGTGGTCCACCATCAGGGGCGCGTCGGCCAGCAGCGCGCGCACCTCGGGACGCTTGTCGTCCAGCACCCGCAGCGGGTTCAGCTCGGCGCGCCGCCGGGTCTCGGCGTCCAGCGGCAGGTCGCGCAGGAACGCCTGCAGCAGTTCGCGGTACGCCGGGCGGCAGTTCGGGTCACCCAGGGACGTCATCTCCAGGCGGTAGCCGGTCAGGCCGACCGCCCGGTAGCCGGCGTCGGCGATCGCGATGACCTCGGCGTCCAGTGCCGGGTCGTCGCTGCCGATCGCCTCCACGCCCACCTGGTGGAACTGCCGGTACCGGCCGGCCTGCGGGTTCTCGGCGCGGAAGAACTGCCCGGCGTACCGCAGCTTCACCGGCAGCTGGCCGCGGTCCAGGCCGTGCTCGATGACGGCCCGCACGACGCCGGCCGTGCCCTCCGGGCGCAGCGTGATGGACCGGTCACCGCGGTCGGTGAACGTGTACATCTCCTTGCTCACGACGTCCGTGGACTCGCCGACGCCGCGTGCGTACAGCGTCGTGTCCTCGAACACCGGCAGCTCGATGTAGCCGTAGCCGGCCAGTTCGGCCGATCGGAGCAGCGTGTCACGCACCGCGAGGAACGCGGCGCTGTCCGGCGGGAAGTACTCGGGGATGCCCTTGGGGGCGGTGAAGATCGACATGGGTCCTGTTCACAGTCCTTGGTGCGGGGCGGCCGGGATGTCGGCCTCGTCCAGGCCGACGAGGAACGGGTTGCTCGCCCGTTCCCGGCCGATGGTCGTCGTCGGGCCGTGGCCCGGCAGGACGACCGTGTCGTCGGAGAGCACGAGTACCTTGTCCCGCAAGGACTCCAGCAATCGACGCGGGTCGCCGCCGGGCAGGTCGGAACGTCCGATCGATCCGGCGAACAGGGTGTCCCCGGCCAGCAGCAGCGTGCTGTCGCCGTCGGGCCCGTCCGGTCCGGTCCGGAACGTCACCGACCCGCCGGTATGGCCCGGGGTGTGGTCGACGACCAGCTTGAGGCCGGCGATGTCCAGTGCGGCGCCGTCGGCCAGTTCCCGCACCTCGTGCGGTTCGCGCATCTCGATCCGGCCGCCGAAGAACGCCGCGCTCTCCGCGGACACGCCGCGCAGCGGGTCGGACAGCAGGGCACGGTCGGCCGGGTGGATCCAGGCCGGGATGTCCTGGCCGTCGCACACCGGCGCCACGGCGAACGCGTGGTCGAAGTGGCCGTGCGTGAGCAGGACGGCGACCGGTGACAGCCGGTGCTGCGCGACGGCCTGCATGATCGGCTCCACCGCGTCCTGACCAGGGTCGACGATGACGCAGGGCTCACCGGCAGCGGCGGCCAGCAGGTAGCAGTTCGCCTGCAGGGCCCCGGTGGGGAACCCGACGACCAGCACGACACGAACCTCCGCGGTGATGAAAGTTGCACGCCCGCCGTGGCGCGCGAGGGCCCCGGCGGACGGTCAGGGCCGTTGCCAGGCGATTCACAGCGTACCGGGAGCCGACCACCACACGGACCTCATATGGGTGCGCCCTAGACTTCGCTGTCACACAGTCGGATGAGATTCCCCGGGGAGGGGCAGGTGCCGAGCAACGAGCAGCGCCGCCAGGCAGCGAAGCGGAAGCTGGAACGCCAGCTGCAGCGCCGCGCCGAACGGGCACGCCGTCGGAGGACGACCGCCGTCGTGGTCACGGTCGCGGCGGTCGTCGTGGTCGTGGGTGGGATCTACTTCATCGCCACGGCCGGCCACGGCAACTCGGCAGCCGCGGCGTCGCAGTCGTCCAGTGCGCCGACGACCACGACCCAGCCCCCGGTGACCTCGAAGGGCGCGTGCAAGTTCACGACGACGCCACAAGCTCCCGCGCCCACCGGCAAGGACGTCGGCATGCCCGACGATCCGGCGAAGACGCCGAACACCGGTACCGTGCAGGTCACCCTGAAGACGTCCGCCGGCAACATCCCGGTCACGCTGAACAGGGCCGAGGCGCCGTGCACCGTGCAGAGCATGGTGCACCTGGTCACGTCGAAGTTCTTCGACAACACCCCCTGCCACCGGCTGACCGACTACCCGAAGCCCAACCCGCTGTACGTGTTGCAGTGCGGTGACCCGACCGGCCAGGGCACCGGCGGTCCCGGGTACTCCATCCCGGACGAGAAGCCGAAGAACCTGAAGGCCGCGCCGACCACCACGCCGGTCCCGTCCGGTCAGGAGGCGCCGGTGATCTACCCGGCGGGCACGCTGGCCATGGCCAACAGCGGCCAGCCCCACTCCGGCGGCAGCCAGTTCTTCCTGGTCTACAAGGACTCCCAGCTCCCGCCGGACTACACCGTGTTCGGCACGGTGACCGCGTCCGGGCTGTCGGTGCTGAACAAGATCGCGGGGGCCGGTCTCACGCCAGGCACCGACCCGAACAGCGGCCAAGCCACGCCCAACGACGGCAAGCCGAAGGACGGCGTCACCATCAAGCAGGCCGTGGTCGGCTGATCGGAGCCACCGTCGAAAGGGGCGGCATGACCGCCAGGTCCTGGCGTGCTCTCGTGCTGGGTGCGGTCGTCACCGGGATGCTGGTGGCCGGGTGCGGCAATTCCCTGCCCGGTGCCAGCCTGGCGGGGACCGGCGGCGGCCGCGCGTTCGCGTCCGTGTCGGTCGGGGAGCCCGCGGGCGCCCCACCGACGGCCATGCCGGCGGCCGGCTCGGTCCGGTGCGACTTCACCAGCACACCGGACCAGCCCGCGCCACCCGGGCACGACGTGGGCCTGCCGCCGACGGCGGCACTCCGCAGCGGCACGGTTACGGTCACGCTGCACACGTCGCAGGGCGACATCCCGATGACGATGCCGCGCGCCGAGGCGCCGTGCACGATCGCCAGCTTCGCGTTCCTGGCCGGCAAGGGCTTCTTCGACGGCTCGCCGTGCCACCGGCTGACAGCGGTCGACTCGCTGCGGGTGCTGCAGTGCGGTGACCCGACGGGGACCGGGACCGGCGGTCCGGGCTACACCGTCCCGGACGAGAACCCGACGAACCTGCCGGCGGCACCGGACGGCCAGGCCGACGTGTACGCGCGCGGCACCGTGGCGATGGCCAACGCCGGTCAGCCGCACAGCGGTGGCAGCCAGTTCTTCCTGGTCTACGGGAACTCGGAGCTGCCGCCGGCGTACGCGGTGTTCGGGCGGGTGTCGGCGGCCGGGCTGGCGGTGCTGGACAAGGTCGCCAGGGGTGGCGTCGCCGACGACGACGGCCAGCACGACGGCCCGCCTGCCATCACGGTGACGATCAAGTCGGTGACGGTCGCCGGATAGGGACCCGCACGTGGGGTCCGGACCCGTCGGTCAGGACGCGAACACGCGGTACACGTCGTAGACGCCCTCGACGCTGCGCACGGCCTTGAGCACATGGCCCAGGTGCGTCGGGTCGCCCATCTCGAACGTGAACCGGCTGACCGCGACCCGGTCCCGGGACGTGGTGACCGACGCGGACAGGATGTTCACCTTCTCGTCGGCCAGCACCTTCGTCACGTCGGACAGCAGCCGGTGCCGGTCCAGTGCCTCGACCTGGATCGCCACCAGGAACACCGAGGTCGACGACGGCGCCCAGGTGACCTCGACCAGCCGTTCCGGCGACGCCATCAGTTCGTCGGCGTTGGTGCAGTCGTCGCGGTGCACGCTGACCCCGCCGCCCCGGGTGACGAAGCCGAGGATCGTGTCCCCGGGCACCGGGGTGCAGCAGCGGGCCAGCTTGACCCACACGTCACTGGCGCCGCTGACCACGACACCGGCGTCGCCGGAGCCGCGCCTGCGGGTGATCGTGGACGGCGTGGCCCGCTCGGCCAGCTCCTCCTCGGCGTGCTCGACGCCGCCGAGCAGCGCGACGAGCCGCTGAACGACGTGCCGGCCGGACACCTGGCCCTCGCCGATGGCCGCGTACAGCGCTGTCACGTCCGGGTAGCGCAGCTCGCGGGACAGCGCGCTCATCGAGTCGGCCGACACCAGCCGCTGCAACGGCAGGCCGACGCGGCGGACCTCCTTGCTGATGGTGTCCTTGCCGGCCTCGATGGCCTCTTCGCGGCGTTCCTTCGCGAACCACTGCTTGATCTTGGTCTTGGCGCGCGGTGACGCGACGAACGACAGCCAGTCCCGGCTGGGACCCGCGCTGTCGGCCTTCGAGGTGAAGATCTCGACGACCTCACCGTTCTCCAGCTTGCGCTCCAGCGCGACCAGCCTGCCGTCCACGCGGGCGCCGATGCAGCGGTGGCCGACCTCGGTGTGCACCGCGTAGGCGAAGTCCACCGGCGTCGACCCGGTCGGCAGCGTGATGACGTCGCCCTTGGGGGTGAAGACGAAAAGCTCTTGCACCGCGAGGTCATAGCGCAGCGACTCCAGGAACTCGCCGGGGTCGGCGGCCTCCCGTTGCCAGTCGAGCAGCTGCCGCATCCAGGCCATGTCGTCGATCTCGGCGGCGGCGTTCTGGTGGGGAACGCCGTTGCGGCCCTTGGCTTCCTTATAGCGCCAGTGCGCGGCGATGCCGTATTCGGCCGTGCGGTGCATGTCGCGGGTGCGGATCTGCACTTCCAGCGGCTTGCCCTCCGGACCCACGACCGTGGTGTGCAGTGACTGGTAGACACCGTATCGGGGC
>DASZXM010000511.1:0-5471 GCA_035546415.1 Pseudonocardiaceae bacterium | reverse complement strand
CAGGTCACCAAGCGCGACGAGCTGCGCGAACACCTCCCGGCAGCCTGCGGCGACCTCTACCGGGCCACCACGGCATCCTGAACCCGCCGCCGCCCGCAGCCGGGAGCCGGGTCAGGTCACGTCCCACAGTCGACTCGCGCCCGTCAGGCGGCGCACTCCCCTCACAGGCGACTCCGCCCCGCGGCAACCGGCCCGCGAGTCCTGCAGTCGGCCACACCGCAGGTCTGTCTCCTGCGATCGGCTCACGCGTCCCGCAGTCGACCCGCCGCGGCGGCGATGCGCTCGTCCGTGGCGGTCAGGCCGATGCGGACGTGTCGGCCGCCGGTCGGGCCGTAGAACGTGCCCGGCGCGACCAGGATGCCCAGGTCGGCCAGCCAGGCGACCGTCTTGTCCGCGTCCGACTCCGCCCGCGACGCCCACAGGTACAGGCCGGCCTCGGAGTGGTCGATCGTGAACCCGGCCGCCTGCAACGCCGGCATCAGCAGTGCCCGCCTGCGCCGGTAGCGCTCCCGCTGTTCGGCCACGTGCGCGTCGTCGGTCAGCGCGGCCGTCATGGCCGCCTGCACCGGGCGAGGCATGATCATGCCGGCGTGCTTGCGGATCTCCAGCAGCTGGCGCACCAGCGCGGGGTCGCCGGTCACGAAGCCCGCCCGGTAGCCGGCGAGGTTCGACGACTTGGACAGCGAGTGCACCGCCAGCAGACCGTCCGTGCGGCCACCGGTGACGGACGGGTGCAGCAGCGACAACGGCTCGGTGTCCCAGCCCAGCGAGAGGTAGCACTCGTCGGACGCCACGATCGTGCCCCGGTCCCGCGCCCACTCCACGACCTTGCGCAGGTGTTCGACGGGCAGCACCTTGCCGGTCGGGTTGGCGGGCGAGTTCACCCAGATCAACGCCGGCGTGCGCGGTCCGAGCGCCGTCAGGCCGTCCGCGCGGACGAGTTCGGCACCCGCCAGCCGGACGCCCACCTCGTACGTGGGGTACGCCAGCTGCGGGATGACGACCAGATCACCCGGGCCGATGCCGAGCAGCGTGGGCAGCCACGCGACCAGTTCCTTCGAGCCGATCGTGGGCAGCACCGCGGCCTCGTCGATGCCGGTGACGCCGTAGCGCCGCTCCAGCGCCGCCACCGCGGCCGCCCGCAGCGCCGGGGTGCCGTGCGTCGCCGGGTAACCGGGCACCTCCGCGACCGACGACAGTGCCTGCCGGATCACGTCGGGCACCGGGTCGACCGGGGTGCCGACGGACAGGTCGACGACGCCGTCCGGGTGCCCGTTCGCCCTGGCCGCGTGGCCGGCCAGGGCGTCCCACGGAAAGTCCGGGAGGGTGCGCCTGATCATTCGCCCTGCGGCGGCAGGGCCTTGATGAAGCCGGGGTCGGCGCTGACCTTGCCGACCTTCGACGCACCGCCGGGCGAGCCCAGCTCGGAGAAGAAGTCGGCGTTGGCCTTGGTGTAGTCCTTCCACTGGTCCGGGACGTCGTCCTCGTAGTAGATGGCCTCCACCGGACAGACCGGTTCACAGGCACCGCAGTCAACGCACTCGTCGGGGTGGATGTACAGCATCCGGTCGCCCTCGTAGATGCAGTCGACGGGGCATTCCTCGATGCACGCCTTGTCGAGAACATCGACGCAGGGCTCGGCGATCACGTAGGTCACTGCGTTCTCCTGGTCCTCATGCCTGTTTTCACCACGTATGCGCCAGGCTACGTGGCCTGCGACAGTATCTCGCGTCAGCCCTGCCCATCCGCGTTCGGTGCCCTACTTCACACGAATATTGCGTTGACCAGGCAAGATAATCTGTAGGTGCTTGCCACCCAGCTGTTGGAACGCCAGTGTGCCGATGCCTGGCCCGCCATCGTCGACCAGCCCTTGGGACAGTGGCGCCTGCGCGCCGCCGGTGGCTTCACCGGCCGTGCCAACAGCGCGCTGACCCTCGGCGATCCCGGCCTGCCCGTGGCCGACGCGCTGGGTCGCGTCCAGGAGTTCGCCGCGGCCAACGCCATCCCCGCCGTCGCGCACGTCGTCAACGGCTCACCCGTCGAACAGGACCTGGTCGCCGCCGGCTGGACAGTCCACCAGGCACATCCCGGCGGGGCCGAGTGCGCCGTGATGACCGGGCCGCTGGCCGGGCTGGCCGGTCCCGTCCCGGACGGGGCGTCCGTGCCCGAACAGCCGCCGGACGACTGGTGGCCGCTCGCCGTCGACGCCGACCTGCCGTCACCCGCGCAGTGGCGCGTGCTCGCCGGGCGACGCGATGTGGGATTCGGCACGGTCCGGATCGCCGGGCACGTCGCCGGGATCGTCCGTGGCGCCGTCGTGGGCGACCTGCTGCACATCGCGCGGCTGGCCGTCGCCCCCGAGTACCGCAGGCGTGGCCTGGCCACGGGTCTGCTCGCGGCGCTGGCCGAGTGGGGTGCCGTCCGGGGCGCGGTGCGCTGCGTGCTGCAGGTCGCGACCCACAACACCGCCGCGATCAGCCTGTACGCCGCGCTGGGTTGCCGTCCGCACCACCACTACCGCTACTGGCGGCCGTCCGGCTGACCGTCCTGCGGGCC
The DNA here is from genome assembly GCA_035546415.1 of Pseudonocardiaceae bacterium. Taxonomy (GTDB): domain Bacteria; phylum Actinomycetota; class Actinomycetes; order Mycobacteriales; family Pseudonocardiaceae; genus DATEPR01. The sequence continues at coordinate 2,915 of DASZXM010000511.1, read as the reverse complement.
ATGGTGTTGCCCAGCGCCACGGCGGCCGGCAGCGCGCCGCAGGCCAGCAGCAACAGCGTCCGCCAGTCCTGCAGCAGCACCATGTTCTCGGTGCCGACGCTGCCGACCACGCCGATGGTGAACAGCCACGCCCACAGCGGCGCCCCGGCCACCAGCAGCCGGCCGGACACGTCGGCCGCGCGGGAGATCAGGAACGGCATGGTGATCAACGCCACCACGGCCGTGACCGGGAACGGCCACGCGCCCCAGTCCGGCAGGAGCCGCCCGTCGAACCGCAGCGGCAGGAAGAACAGCTCCAGCAGGGCCAGTGCGACCGAGTCGACGATCAGAACGACGAGCACCAGCCAGTCGAACCGCCGGCTGGTCACGCTCACTCCTCGTCCGACGGGTCGGGGTCGGTGCCGACGATCCCCAGGCCGCCGAACAGGTCACCGGTCGAACCGGCGGCCGGGCCGCTGGCCAGCACGTAGTGCTCGCGCGCCACGACCGGGTGGGCCAGGTTGTTGGACAGCGAGAACGCGCCGTGTCCCGCGTCGTCCTGCCACACGCTGATCTGGGTGGCGTGCGCCCGCAGCGCGCGCAATTTCACCGGCAGGTACTCGGAGATGTCCACGATCGTGGTGATCATGTCGTCCGGGACGACCGCGAGGTCACCGGGCTCGGGCAACCGGAACGGCACTCCGGGCACGTCGGCCAGTGCGGCGACGCCGGCGTCGGTCGCGCCCTGCGACTGCACCGTGTAGAACACCCGGTCCACGTCGGAACTCGCGGCGGCCGCGGCCACGGTGATCTCGTGCGCCCGGATGTGGTCGGGGTGGCCGTAGCCGCCGTTGGCGTCGTAGCTGACCACCACCTGCGGTCTGACCTCGGCGATCACGTCCCGCAGCGCGGCCACCTGCTCGTCGAACGAGCCCGTGGCGAACGCCCTGGGGTGACCGTTGGCCGGGTCGCCCGCCATGCCGGAGTCGCGCCACCTGCCCATCGCGCCGAGAAACCGGTGGTCGGTGACGTGCAGCGCGGCGCACGCCGACCGCAGCTCGCCGACGCGGTAGCCGCCGAGCTGGTCGGCGGCCTTGGCGCCGAGTTCGGCCAGGTTCGGCGGGATGATCTCACCCTCTTCGCCGAGAGTGCACGTGACCACGGTGACCTGCACGCCACGCGCGGCGTACCGGGCGATGGTGCCGCCCGTCCACAGGCTCTCGTCGTCCGGGTGCGCATGGACCAGCAGCAACCGGGGCGGCGCTGTCAACGTCACCGCAAGGCCCTGGTGCGCCGGCGGCGCGGGAGGGCCCGTCGCGAGGCGACGCCGGTCGACGTCGACCTCGCGGCGGGTTTGGCGCCGAACATCAGAGTCTGCCCCTTCTGCGAACGTCAGCCAGCTGATGCAGTCTAGGCAGAGTTCTCAGACCATCGCCTTGGGCTCGGCGAAATGACACGCCGACAGTGTCGTGCCGCCGGCCCGCAACTCCAGCTTCGGCTCCTCCGTCGCGCAGATGTCCTGTGCCTTCCAGCACCGGGTGCGGAACCGGCAGCCGGACGGCGGGTTCACCGGGCTGGGCACGTCCCCGGTCAGCACGATCCGCTGCCGCTGCCGTTCCACCACCGGGTCGGGCACCGGCACCGCGGACAACAGCGCCTGGGTGTACGGGTGGCTGGGCCGGGCGTAGATCTCCTCCCGGTCCCCGATCTCCACGATCTTGCCCAGGTACATGACGGCCACCCGGTCGGAGATGTGCCGGACGACGGACAGGTCGTGCGCCACGAACACGTACGCCAGCCCGAGCCGTTCCTGCAGTTCCTCCAGCAGGTTCACCACGCCTGCCTGCACCGAGACGTCCAGCGCGGACACCGGTTCGTCCAGCACGATCAGCTTCGGGTTCAGCGCCAGCGCCCGCGCGATGCCGATGCGCTGCCGCTGCCCGCCGGAGAACTCGTGGGCGTACCGGTTGCGGTGCTCCGGGTTCAGGCCGACCAGTTCGAGCAGCTCGTCGACCCGGCGCTGGATGTTCCGCTCGCCACCCTCGATGCCGTGGATCTTGAACGGCTCGGAGACGATGTCGTTGATCTGCCAGCGCGGGTTGAGCGACGCGTACGGGTCCTGGAACACGATCTGCAGGTCCCGTCGGATCGGTCGCATCCGCCGGGTGGACAGCTTCGTCAGCTCGACACCCTGGAACTTGACCGAACCGGACGTGGGCTTGTGCAGCTGCAGGATCGCCCGGCCGGTGGTGGACTTGCCGCAGCCGGACTCGCCGACCAGGCCGAGCGTCTCACCGGCGTGCAGGTCGAAGCTGACACCGGACACCGCGTCCACATAGCCGACGGTCCGCCGGATGATGCCGCCGCCGCGGACCGGGAACCGCTTCACCAGGTCGTTGACCTGGAGCAGCGGCTCGCTGTCCGGCTTGCGGGCGGCAGCCGGCTGCGCCGCAACGGAAGAACTGGTCACGAGGTCGTCTCCTGGTCCGTGTCGTGCTCGTCGTGCCGCCGCTGTTCGACATCGCCGACGTCCTCGACGATCGGCAGCGCCGGGTCGGCCGCGGTGAGCGCCGCCGGGTTCTCCACGACGCCGATCTCCTGCTGGTCGAACAGCCGCTGGGGCGCTTCGATCGTGATCAGGTCGGACCAGCGGTGGCAGCGGGCGTAGTGGTCGGCCCGATCGGTCTCGACGAGCGCGGGCTCGGACTCGTGGCACTCGTCGATCACCAGCGGGCAGCGCGGGCTGAACGGACAGCCCTGCGGCAGGTTCATCAGCGACGGCGGCGAACCCTTGATCGGCGTGAGCCGCTTGCCGACCATGGCGGGGTTCGGGATCGAGCCGAGCAACCCGATCGTGTACGGCATCCGGGGGGTCGCGAAGACCCCTTCGACACCGCCGCTCTCCACCACGGTCCCCCCGTACATGACCTGGACCC
>DASZXM010000510.1:0-11287 GCA_035546415.1 Pseudonocardiaceae bacterium | reverse complement strand
GGGGTTCGTTCGGGCCGGCCGAGCACGCCGCGAGCGCGGCGGCGGCCGCGACGACGAGCCCGATCCGGGATATGTGGGAGAACATGGACAACAGAGGTACGCGGGAGGCGGTTACCCGACGGGAACGGACACTGTAACCACGCTGTAACCGCGGGACGGGGAAGCTGGCTGGGATGCGCGTGCTGATCGTGGAGGACCACGTCGAACTGGCCGAGACCGTTGCCACCGGGCTGCGGCGCGAAGGGATGGCCGTGGACCTGGCGTTCGACGGCGACCAGGCGCTGGAGCGTGGCACCGTGCACGACTACGACGTGATCGTCCTGGACCGCGACCTGCCGAAGGTGCACGGCGACGAGGTGTGCCGGGCGCTCGTCGCGGCGGGCGCGCGGGCCAGGGTGCTGATGCTGACGGCGGCGTCGACCATCGAGGACCGGGTCGACGGCCTGGGCATCGGCGCCGACGACTACCTGCCCAAGCCGTTCGCGTTCGCCGAGCTGATCGCCCGGGTCCGGGCGCTGGCCCGGCGGGCGACGCCCGCGGTACCGCCCGTGCTGGCCAAGGGCGACCTGTGGCTGGACCCGGCCCAGCGGGTCGCCCGGCGGGCCGGCCGCCGACTGGACCTGTCGCCGAAGGAGTTCGCCGTGCTGGAACTGCTGTTGAACGCGGGCGGTCGCGTGGTGTCGGCCGAGACACTGCTGGAACACGCGTGGGACGAGGCCGCCGACCCGTTCAGCAACACCGTGAAGGTCACCGTGAGCCGGTTGCGCCGCAAGCTCGGCGACCCGCCGGTGATCGAAACCGTGCCGCACGCCGGCTACCGGATCTGACGCCGTGTGGACGCCCCAACCCACGCCCCGGCGCCGCACGCTGCGCCTGCGGCTGACGCTGCTCTACGGCGGGCTGTTCCTGGCCGCCGGCATCGCCCTGCTGGCGATCATGTACGGACTGTTCGCGTCCAACGCGGCGTTCGTCGTGCACACGACCAACAACGGTTCGGAGACCACGGTCACCGGTGTCGGCCCCAAGCCGACCGGCCCGCTCGGGCTCGACGAACTCGGTACGCCCGGGTCGTTGCCGCCCAAGAGCAGCCAGGTGGTGCAGGCGTTCGAGCAGGGTGCGCAGCAGCAGCACGACGCCGAACTGCAACAGTTGCTGGTCCTGTCCGGGATCGCGCTGCTGATCATGACCGTCGTGTCCGGCGGCCTGGGCTGGATGGTCGCCGGGCGGGTGCTGCGGCCGCTGCGCGCCATGGCCGGCAAGGCCAAGCAGATCTCCGAGGTGAACCTGCACGAGCGGCTGGCGGTGCCCGGTCCGGACAACGAGCTGAAGGACCTGGGCGACACGTTCGACGGGCTGCTCAGCCGGCTGGACACCGCGTTCGAGGCGCAGAAGCGGTTCGTGGCCAACGCCTCCCACGAGCTGCGCACGCCGTTGACGTTGCAGCGCACCATGATCGAGGTCGCGCTGTCCGATCCGGACGCCGACTCCGAGTCGCTGCGCGCGGTGTGCCAGCGGGTGCTGGCCGCCGGGGAGAACCAGGAACGGGTGATCGAGGCGCTGCTCACGCTGGCCCGCAGCCAGCGTGGCCTGGACCGGCGGGAACCCGTCGACCTGGCCCAGGTGGCCACGACGGTCGTGCGGGACCGGGACGACGCGAGTGTCCGGCCGGAGCTGTCCACCGGCCCGGCGCCGATCCTGGGCGATGCCCGGCTGGTGGAACGGCTGGTCGGCAACCTCGTGGACAACGCCGTCCGGCACAACGACGACGGCGGCTGGGCAGCGGTGTGGACGGGCACGATGAACGGCGTCCCCACCATCCAGGTCGCCAACGGCGGCGCGGTGATCCCCGCCGACCGCGTCGGCTCGCTGTTCCAACCGTTCCAACGCCTGGAGGCGCGCACTGCCGGCCGTGACGGCCACGGGCTGGGACTGTCCATTGTGGCCGCGATCGCCGGCGCACACGGCGCGCACCTGCTGGCCGCCGCGAACCCGAACGGTGGCCTGACCGTGACCGTGGCGTTCCCGCCCGCCCTGCCAGACTGGCGGGGTGGTGCAGGCCCTTGAGTTCTACTTCGACGGTGAGGCGGAGACCGCGGTGCGCGGGCTGCGACAGCGGCTGGCGCAGGCCGGCGTACCCACGCCGACCGGCAGACCGCACGTGACGTTCGCCGCCGGCAGCGGCATCCCGCCGGCCGCCCGGCGTGACCTGGCCTCCGACCTGACCCGGCTCGCCCTGCCCAACCTGTGGCTGTACACGCTGGGCACGTTCCCCAACGCGGAGAACGTGCTGTTCCTCGGCGCGGTCGCCGACGCGGAACTGCTCGCCGTGCACGTGGCGGTGCACGACGCGCTGGCCGGCCGGGTGCGTGACCCGTGGGCCTACTTCCTGCCCGGCGCCTGGGTGCCGCACTGCACGCTGGCCCAGGACGTCACTCCCACGCAACTGGCCGCCGGGTTCGCCGCACTGCACCCGGTCGAGCCGATCCGGGCCACGATCGCCGAGGTCGGCATCCACGACACCCGGACCGGCCGGACCGACATGCTGCCGGTCGGTTAGCGGCCCAGAACCCGGGACAGGAACGCTTCGACGGCGCCCCGGAACTCCTCCGGGGCGGAGTCGTGCACGATGTGGCCACTGCCCTCGAACCGCACGTGCCACGCGTCACCGGCGGTCCTGGCGGCCATCTCGGCCTGCTGACCGGGCGGCATCGGGCTGTCACCCGCCTCGACCACCAGCACGGGTGCGCGGACCCCCTCGACGAGGTGCCAGTAGTCCCGGCGTCCCCATTCGGCGGCGATCTCGAACAGCTCGTCGACGTCGGCGATGAGGTGGTAGCCGTCGTCACGTTCCTCGACGCACTCGACGAAGTAGTCGCCGGCGGCACCGAAGAAGTCGCGGACGTGCGCCAGTGACGTGAACGCGGACGGCCACGAGCCGAAGTACGGCCGCCACGCGTCGACCGTGCGGTCGGTGTTGTCCGGCGCCATGTCCTCGACGACGAGGCCGCGCACCAGCTCGGGATGCTTCGCGGCCAGCGCCACGGCGTGCAGGCCGCCCATGGAATGCCCGATCACTAAGGCGGGCGCCAGGTCCAGCTCGACGATCCGGTCGGCGACGTCCTGCGCGAACTGCTCGGTGTCGCAACGCTCCCGGTGCGGGTTGCGGCCGTGCGCCCGGGCGTCCAGCCCGACGACGTGACCGTAGGACGTGAGCCACCGCGCGGTGCGCCACCACGTGGTGGCCCTGCCCATCAGGCCGTGCAGCAGCACGATGCCCGGACCGCTGCCACCGAAGTCGACCACGCCGCGCATGTCCACACCGGCAGCCTAGGCTGGTGTGCATGGCTGTCGTGAAGATCAACGCGATCGAGGTCCCCGAAGGTGCCGGCAGCGAACTGGAGAAGCGGTTCGCGCACCGGATGCACTCGGTCGACTCGGCGCACGGGTTCCTCGGGTTCGAGTTGCTGCGCCCGGTGGCCGGCGACAACCGGTACTTCGTGTACACCCGCTGGGAGACCGAGGAGGACTTCCAGGCGTGGGCGAAGGGCCCGGCCATCGCGGCACACGCCGGCGTGCGGTCCAACCCGGTGTCCACCGGGTCCAGCCTGCTGGAGTTCGAGGTCGTGATGTCGACCCAGCCGACTGAGTCCGCTGCTGGGAGTGACTGACATCGGCTGAGACCGGCTGACAGCGGTTGGGGGCCCCTGACAGCGTTTTGTGCGCGGGTTGCCAGCGGCCAGGGCGACCGTGGTCGCATGACGAATTACGCGATCACGGCGAACGACCTGACCAAACGATTCGGGTCGACGACCGCCCTGGCCGGGGTGTCCTTCGCGGTACCCCGGGGCGCCATCGTGGGCGTGCTCGGCCCGAACGGCGCCGGTAAGACGACCGCGGTCCGCATCCTGGCGACCCTGCTGCGCCCGGACGCGGGCCGGGCGACGGTCTGCGGGTACGACGTGGTGCGCGACCCGGTCGCGGTGCGCGGGCTGATCGGCCTGACCGGCCAGTACGCGTCGGTCGACGAAGACCTGACCGGCGCGGAGAACCTGGTTTTGATCGCCAGGCTCCTGGAGTTGAGCCGTCCGACGGCGCGGGCCAGAGCGCAGGAGTTACTGGCCAGATTCAACCTCACGGAGGCCGCCGGCCGTGCGGTGAAGACGTACTCGGGCGGCATGCGCCGCCGCCTCGACCTGGCCGCCAGCCTGGTCGGCCACCCACAGGTGCTGTACCTGGACGAACCGACCACGGGTCTGGACCCCCACGCCCGCAACGACGTCTGGGGAATGGTGCGCACACTGGCCACCGACGGCGTGACGGTCCTGCTGACCACCCAGTACCTGGACGAGGCCGACCAATTAGCCGACCAGATCACGGTGATCGACCAGGGCGAGGTGGTGGCCGACGGCCGCCCGGACGAACTGAAACGCCGTATCGGCGGCCAGACACTCCAGGTCCGCCCGACCCACTTATCGGACCTGGACCGCACGGCGGCGATCGTGGCGGAGTTGGTCGGCCGCCCACCGACGAAGGACGCGGTCTCGGGCCTGATCACGGTCCCGATCGCCGACCCGGTCGTCTTATCGGCGCTGGTCCGCCGCCTGGACAGCGCAGGCATCACAGCAGACGAACTGGCCTTACGCCTCCCCAGCCTGGACGAGGTGTTCCTCTCCCTGACCGGCCACGACACGCGGGAAGGGCAGAAGACGGAAGGAGAACACGAACCGGTAGGGGAAGGCAGCCTGACATGACCCGTCTCCCAGCCACACCCGCCACTCCCCCAAGCCGCCGACCCAACCCACAACCGCCCCGCCCCGCCAACCACCAGCCACCCTGCATCGCGAGCACCGAGCCCAACATCGTCGCCAAGCAACCGCGGGTGCCTCAACGCACCCACCCGGCGCCTACCAAACCGCACCCCGCCCACCAACCACACCCGCCCGCCAAACCGCACCCCGCTCGCCACACACAGCCCACCAGACCGCAGCCGACCAGACCGCCCCAGCTCGCCCGGCGGTCCGCTCGCCCCACAACCCGCTCGCCGCGCTTGCGCGCCGCTGTGCGGCCTGCTCGCCCCAGCCGCCCCACCCTACAACCGCTCCCCAGCAGCCCACTCGCCCCACAACGCGCTCGGCCCCACAACGCGCTCGGCCCCACAACCCACTCGCCACACAGCCTGCTCGGCCCGCACCAGCTCGCCCGGCAGCCCACTCGCCCGCAACCCGCTCGGCCCGCGCCAGCTCACCCCAGAACCCAGCCGCCCCACAAACCCGCTGGGCCTGCGCCAGCGCGCCCCACAGTCCACTCGCCCTGCAGCCCACTCGCGCCACAGTCCACTCGCCCCACGCCGGCCGCCAGCGCGTTCAACCCACGAGCGGCGCGCCTCGACGCCCGCCTCGGCGCACCTCCGCGCCTGCCTTGGCGCATCGCACCCACGCTCGGCGAGGCCAGGCGGGCTGGCGCCGCCCGGCGCTGGCGTCGGCGGCGGCGTCGGCGGCGGCGGGTTCGAGCGGGCGTCGGCCGGCTCTCGCGCGTATGCCGGGCCGCCTGCGGCCGCTGTGACCTCGTGTGGTCGGCGTCCAGGCCGGCCTGTTCAGTGTCGTTCGACGATCCGCGCTGGGCGCGGAAAGGAGCTTTCGATGACCACTCTGGCGATCGACGTGCCGCGGCGGATGAGTCCGGCTCGTACCCTGCGGCACGGGCTGACTCTGGCCGGTCGGGCCATCGTCCGTATTCGGAAGAATCCGGAAGTGCTGATCGACGTGACCCTTCAGCCGATTCTCTTCCTGGTCATGTTCGTGTTCCTGTTCGGTGGCGCGATCAGCGGTAACTGGCACACCTACCTGGAGACCCTCGTGCCGGGGATGCTGGCGCAGAGCACGCTGTTGGCCAGTGTCGGCACCGGGTCCGCGTTGAGCACAGACATCACGAAGGGCGTGTTCGACCGGTTCCGCAGCCTGCCGATCGCGCGGTCGGCGCCGTTGATCGGGGCCGTGATCGGCGACACCGTTCGCTTACTCACGGCCAACGCCGTGTTGTTGATCTTCGCGACGATTCTCGGGTTCCGCGTGCACACGTCAATTTTCGGGCTGTTGCTGGCGATCGTCGTGATGGTGCTGTGCGGGTTCGCGCTGTGTTGGATCGGCGTGTTCGTGGCGATGCTGGTGACGTCGCCGACGGCGGCGCAGGGCGTGATGGTCGCGTTCATGTTGCCGCTCACCTTCGGCAGCAACGTGTTCGTGCCCGCCGCGACGATGCCGGGGTTCTTACGGACGTGGGCGTCGATCAGTCCGGTCAGCAAGATGGCCGACGCGGCCCGCGGGCTGATCCTCGGCGGTCCGGTGGCCGGTCCGATGCTGGCCGCGATGGCCTGGCTGGTCGGCATCGTCCTGGTGTTCTTCCCGCTGGCCATGCGTTTCTACCACCGCAAGGTCGCCTGACCGGGGTCCGCGGGCCCTCCGTCAGGTGACGGCCGCCCGCAGGTGTTCGATCGCGGTTTCCCGCTCGTAGCCGAAGCCGCGGTCGAACGCCGACCGGTAACCGTCCTCGCCGATCCGTTCCCGCAACATTCCGACCAACTCCCGGACGTTCGGCTCGCCCTGGTCCAGCATTCCTCGAATGCCCGCTGCCGCTCCCAACAGCTCCGCCGCTCGCTGGTCCTCGCCGCGGCGGGACACCAGGACCGCGATCCGCTCGCCGATGCCGGCCACCGACGACATGTCCGACCGCGGCCACGCCGTGTCCAGTGCCGTGGCCAGCAGCATCCGCGCCTCGCGCAGGTCGCCGGCCGCCAGGCTGATGGACGCCTTGGCCATCTGCAGTGCGGTCCTCGGGTTCGGACCGCCGTCGTCGGGGATGCTCTCGGCCACCGCCACCGCTTCGTCGGCCAGGCGTCGCGCCTCGGCCAGTTCCTTGCGGATGACCGCGATGTGGATCAGCACGCACAAACCCATCAGCCGCAGCTCGTTGTTGCCATCCACAGTGGACAGTGCGGTGAGCACGTCGCGTTCGGCGCCGTCCACGTCGCCCGCCATGCCGCGCGCCGCGCCCAGTTGCATGAGCTGCATCGGTGGGAGTTCCCCCGTGCCCAGTTCGCCCGCGATGCGCACCGCCTCCTCGTGCGCGCGCACCGCACCGTCCTGGTCACCGCGCATCATCCGGTACTGGCCGAGCAGCCCCAGCGTGAACGTGATGCCCCACCGCTCGCCGAGTTCCTGGAAGCCGGCCAGCGACGCCAGCAACTCGTCCTCGGCCAGCATGACGTCGGCCATGTGCACGGCGATGAAGCACGACACCAACCGGCCCGCCGCCCTCGCCCACGGATCGGGGTGCCGCTTCAGGCGCTCCGCGGCTTCCCGGGCCCGGTCGGGCGTGCCCTGCCGGATACGGACGACCGCTTCCATCACGCCGACCATCGGGTAGCGGTCGACCAGGCCGAGGCGCTCACCCTCGGCCCACAGCCGGTCGAACTCGGCCACCGGCGCGAGGCCTTCGTAGCGCGCGACCAGCCCGAGCATGCGCACGCCGACCGTGGCCGCTGTCTCCCGCTCCGGCGGCGGCAGTTCGGCGACCGTGGTCACCCACGTGAACGCCTCGGTGCCGTTGCCGGTCATCGCCCAGTACCAGCCCATGCCGCCGACCAGCCGGGCCGCCTTGTCGACGTCGCGCATGTCGACGGCACGGGCCAGCGCGGCGCTGACGTTGTCGTGTTCCAGGCGCAGTTGCGCCATGGTGGTCAACTGCTCGGCCGTGCGCAGCGTCGGCTCGACACGTTCGATGAAGGCGACGAAGTAGTCGACGTAGGCGGTGCTGATCCGGTCGGCCTCGCCTGCGGCGGCCAGTTCGGCCAGGCCGTAGGCGCGGACCGTCTCCAGCATCCGGTAGCGAGGTCGGCCGCCCGTGGTCGGGGTGACGGTGAGCAGTGACTTCTCCACCAGGGACGCCAGCAGGTACGGGATGTCGGCGGCCGACAGGTCGGCGTCCGCGCACACGCCGACGGCGCTCTCCTCGGTGGCACCGCCGGCGAGCGTGGCCAGCCGCATCGCCAGCATCCGCTCCGGTTTGGTGAGCAGTTCCCAACTCCACTCCACGACACCGCGCAGGGTGCGGTGGCGGGGCAGCGACGTGCGGCTGCCGCCGGTGAGCAGCCGGAACCGGTCGTCCAGCAGGTCGGCCACCTGGTGCGGGGTCATCGCGCGCAGCCGGGCGGCGGCCAGTTCCAGGGCCAGCGGCATGCCGTCCAGCCGGCGGCAGATCTCCGTGACCGGCGCCAGGTTCTGCTCGTCCACGGTGAACGTCGGTTGCGCGGCGACGGCCCGGTCGGCGAACAGGCGGACGGCAGGCGCGGTGAGCGCGTCGGCCAGCGGAGCGCGTTCCTCGGGCAGGTCGAGCGGGCCGACCCGGCACAGCACCTCACCGGTGATGGCCAACGGCTCCCGCGTGGTGGCCAGGACGGTCAGCGCGGGACAGCGGCGCAGCAGGACGTCGGCCAGTTCAGCGGCGCCGTTGACCACGTGCTCACAGTTGTCCAGGACCAGCAGCCCGGGTGCGCTACCGAACAGGTCGACGACGCGTTCCAGCGGGTCGCGGAGCATCGTGGGCTGCGGGTCGAACGCGCGCACGTCCCGCAGGTCCAGCGCGGACAGCACGGCGGCGACCAGGTCGGGCAGGCCGACGTCCTCCCGCACGGACGCCAGTTCCACGAACCACACGCGCCCCGGCCAGCGGCAGGCCAGTTCGACGGCCAGCCGCGTTTTCCCGGCGCCGCCCGCGCCCAGCAGCGACACCAGCCGGTTGCCCCGCAGCAGTGCCGTCGCGTCGGCGAGTTCGGCGTCCCGGCCGACAAAACTGGTCAACGGTGCCGGCAGGGTGTTGCGGACCTTCGGGGTGCTGTCCTGGCCGCGCAGCACGGCCAGGTGTGCGGCCTCCAGTTCGGCGGACGGGTCGACGCCGAGTTCGTCGGCCAGTGCCTGCCGGACCCGCTGGTAGCCGGCCAGCGCGTCCGCCGTGCGGCCGGTGTCGGCGAGCGCCCGGATCCGCAGGGTGACCAGCCGTTCCCGCAGCGGGTGGCGGGTAGTCAGCTCGTCGAGCGCCGCGACGACGTCAGCCTGGTGGCCCAGGGCCAGTTCGGCCTCGAACCGATCCTCGGCGGCCGACAGGGCGGTCTCGGTGAGCCGCGCGGTCACCGGGGCCGCGAATGGCGCGTCGGCCAGGTCGGCGAGCGCGTCGCCGCGCACCAACCGCAGGGCTTCGGCGAGCGTGGCGGCGGCCTGGGTGGGATGCCCGGCGCGCAGGTGGGCGCGGCCGTCGGCGGTCAGCCGGTCGAACCGGGTCACGTCGACGTCGTCGGGTGCGACGGCCAGTCGGTAGCCGGCCGGGCCGGACACCACGGCGTCGGGCACCGGGAGGGCCTTGCGCAGCCTCGACACGAGGGACTGGAGGGCGTTGGCCGCGTCAGCCGGCGGGGTGGCGCCCCACAGGTCGTCGACGAGTGTGTCGACGGGGACGAACCGGCCGGGGTCCAGCGCCAGCCGGGCCAGCAGCATGCGCAGCCGGACGCCGCCGACCGGCACCGGTCGGCCGTCGTCGGTGTCCAGCCGCAGCGGGCCGAGCAGCGAAACCCTCACCGTTCCACTGTGTCAGAACGTGGACCCGGACAGGCACGGTTGTCCACAGCCACCTGCGGTTGTCCACAGGTGGAACAACGCGACCGGCCGCCCGCGATGTGCGGACGGCCGGTCGTGTCGATAGTGCCTGTCAGTCGTTGTCGGCCTCGGCGGCGTCAGCGACGCCACCCGCGGACGCGGCCAGGTCGACCGGCGGTGCGTCCGGCACGCTGGACGGCTTCGGCTCACCGCGGAACACGAAGTGCGCCTTGTCGTCCGAACCCTCGCCGTCCCAGCCCTCGACGTCGGTGACGATGATCTGGCCGGGCTGCAGCTCCCCGAACAGGATCTTCTCCGACAGCTGGTCCTCGATCTCGCGCTGGATGGTCCGCCGCAGCGGCCGAGCGCCCAGCACCGGGTCGAAACCACGCTTCGCCAGCAGCTTCTTGGCCAGCGACGTGAGCTCCAGGCCCATGTCCTTGCCGCGCAGCTGCGTCTCCACCCGCGTGACCATCAGGTCGACCATTTGAATGATCTGGTCCTGGGTCAGCTGGTTGAACACGATGATGTCGTCGATCCGGTTCAGGAACTCCGGGCGGAAGTGCTTCTTCAGCTCGTCGTTGACCTTCTGCTTCATCCGCTCGTAGTTCGACCCGTCGGTGTCGCCCCGGGCGAAGCCCAGGCCCACGGCCTTCGAGATGTCCGACGTGCCCAGGTTCGACGTGAAGATGATCACGGTGTTCTTGAAGTCCACCGTGCGACCCTGACCGTCGGTCAGGCGACCGTCCTCCAACACCTGCAACAGCGTGTTGTAGACCTCCTGGTGGGCCTTCTCGATCTCGTCGAACAACACCACCGAGAACGGCTTGCGCCGCACCTTCTCGGTCAGCTGGCCACCCTCTTCGTAGCCGACGTACCCCGGAGGGGCACCGAACAGCCGCGACGCGGTGTAGCGGTCGTGGAACTCGCCCATGTCGATCTGGATCAGGGCGTCGTCGTCGCCGAACAGGAAGTTCGCCAGCGCCTTGGACAGCTCGGTCTTACCGACACCGGACGGGCCGGCGAAGATGAACGAGCCGGACGGGCGCTTCGGGTCCTTCAACCCGGCACGGGTACGGCGGATCGCCTGGGAGACGGCCTTGACCGCCTGCTCCTGGCCGATGATCCGCTTGTGCAGCTCGTCCTCCATGCGCAGCAGGCGAGTGGTCTCCTCCTCGGTGAGCTTGAACACCGGGATGCCGGTCCAGTTGGCCAGCACGTCGGCGATCTGCTCGTCGTCCACCTCGGCGACGACGTCCAGGTCGCCGTCCTTCCACTGCTTCTCCCGCTCGGCCTTGCGCGCCAGCAGCTGCTTCTCCGCGTCCCGCAGCTTCGCGGCCCGCTCGAAGTCCTGCGCGTCGATCGCCGACTCCTTGTCCCGGCGGACGTTGGCGATCTTCTCGTCGAACTCCCGCAGGTCCGGCGGCGCGGTCATGCGACGGATGCGCATCCGGGCCCCGGCCTCGTCGATCAGGTCGATCGCCTTGTCGGGCAGGAAGCGGTCGGAGATGTAGCGGTCGGCCAGCGTGGCAGCCGAGACCAGCGCGGCGTCGGTGATCGAGACCCGGTGGTGCGCTTCGTAGCGGTCGCGCAGCCCCTTGAGGATCTCGATGGTGTGCGCCAGCGTCGGCTCACCGACCTGG
>DASZXM010000509.1:0-8308 GCA_035546415.1 Pseudonocardiaceae bacterium | reverse complement strand
TGGCCAGGGGCATCGCCCGCGCCCGTCCGGACGTCGACGTGCACGAGGTGCCGATCGCCGACGGTGGTGACGGCACCGTGGCGGCCGCCGTGGCCGCGGGTTTCGCGCCGGTCCAGGTGGCGGTGCACGGGCCGACCGGCGAGCCGGTCACGGCGACGATCGCGGTGCGCGACGACGTGGCGGTCGTGGAGGCGGCGTCGGCGTGCGGGCTGGTCCTGCTGCCCGGCGGCCGCCTGGCGCCCACGACGGCCTCCACGTACGGCGTCGGCGAGCTGCTCAGGGCGGCCGGCACGAAGACGGTGATCCTGGGGGTCGGCGGCTCCGCGAGCACCGACGGTGGCGCGGGCATGCTGCAGGCACTGGGTGCGAAGATCCTGGACGCCGAGGGCCGACCGATCGGCCCGGGCGGCGGGCAGCTGCACCGGGTGGCCACCGTGGACCTCAGCGACGTCCCCGCCCTGCACGTGATCCTGGCCAGCGACGTGGACAACCCGCTGCTCGGCCCGCAGGGCGCGGCGGCCGTGTTCGGCCCACAGAAGGGCGCGACCCCCGACCAGGTGGCCGAGCTGGAGGCCGGTCTGCGCCACTGGGCCGGGCACGTCGGCCCGGCGTCGGCGGACGTGCCGGGTGCCGGTGCCGCGGGCGGCCTGGGCTTCGCGGCACTCGCCGTGCTGGGCGCCGAGAGCCGCTCCGGCATCGACCTGCTGCTGGACCTGGTCGGGTTCGCCGCACACCTCCCGGGCGCGGCCCTGGTCGTCACCGGCGAGGGATCGCTGGACGAGCAGAGCCTGCACGGCAAGGCACCGATGGGCGTGGTGGAGGCGGCGGCCAGGGCGGGCGTGCCGGCGGTCGCGGTGGCCGGCCGCAACCAGCTCGACCCGGCGACCCTGGCGGCCGCCGGCATCCGGGCCGCGTACGCGCTCGGCGACATCGAACCCGACGTGGCACGGTGCATCGCCGACGCCGACCGCCTGCTGGAACGACTCGCCGTGCGCATCGCGGAGGACTGGCTGTGACCGACCTGGTGTTCCGGGCCCGCCGGATGATCACCCCCGATGGCGAGCGGTCCGGCGCCGTCGTGGTGCGCGACGGGAGGATCGTGGCCGTCGAGGACGCCGACGCGGCATCCGTCGGGGACGTCGTCGACGTGCCGGACGACGCCGTCCTGCTGCCCGGCCTGGTGGACACGCACGTCCACGTCAACGACCCGGGCCGGGAGGACTGGGAGGGCTTCCCGACAGCCACCCAGGCGGCGGCCGCGGGGGGTGTGACGACGCTGGTCGACATGCCGCTCAACAGCATCCCGCCGACGACCACGGTGGACGGGCTGACGGTGAAGCGGGCCGTGGCAACCGGCATGGTGCACGTGGACGTCGGCTTCTGGGGTGGCGCCGTCCCGGGCAACGCCGACGAACTGGCCGGTCTGCACGCCGCGGGTGTGTTCGGCTTCAAGGGGTTCACCCTGCACTCGGGCGTCGACGAGTTCGCCCACCTGGACCGCGACCAGCAGGCCGACACGATGAGCAGGCTGGCCGACCTGGACGCCCTGTTCATCGTGCACGCCGAGGACGCCGCCACCATCGAGGCGGCACCCGAGCCCGCGGGCCCGCGCTACGCGGACTTCCTGGCCTCCCGGCCGCGGGCCGCCGAGCAGACCGCGATCACCGAGCTGCTGGCCATGGCCGCGCGGTACGGCACCCGGCTGCACATCCTGCACCTGTCCAGCGCGGACGCGCTGCCGCTGCTGGCGCAGGCGAAGGCGGACGGCACCCGGGTCACCGTGGAGACCTGCCCGCACTACCTGACGTTCGCCGCCGAGGACATCCCGAACGGCGCGACCCAGTTCAAGTGCTGCCCGCCGATTCGCGAACTGGAGAACCGGGAACGCCTGTGGGCGGGCCTGTCCGACGGCACGATCGACATGGTCGTCACCGACCACTCGCCGTGCACGCCGGACCTGAAACGCTTCGACACCGGCGACTTCGGCCAGGCGTGGGGCGGTGTCGCGGGCCTGCAGGTCGGCCTGCCGGCGGTGTGGACGCAGGCCAGGCGGCGCGGTGTGCCGCTGGCGAACGTGGTCGACTGGATGGCCAGGCGGCCCGCCGACCTCGTCGGACTGCCCGCGAAGGGCCGGATCGAACCCGGCGCGGACGCCGACCTGTGCGTGTTCGCACCGGACGAGGAGTGGGTGGTGAACGCGGCCGAACTGCGGCACCGCAACCCGGTCAGCGCCTACCACGGCAGCCGCCTGTACGGCGTGGTCAAGGCGACGTGGCTGCGCGGCCGACGGATCACCGGCCGGCCGACGGGTGTGCTGCTGAGCAGGGGAGACGCATGAACGACGACTGGTCGAGGCTGCCCGACCTGGCTTCCCGCCGGCTCGGTGGGGCCGTGCTGGCGGCGAGCGACGAGTTCTTCGCCGAGCCGGAGAACCTGATCCGGCCCGAGGTCCCGGAGTTCCGCCCGCACACGTTCACCAACAAGGGCCAGGAGTACGACGGCTGGGAGACCCGGCGCAGCAGGCGTCGCCCCGCCGACCACGACTGGGTCGTGCTGCGGCTGGGCGTGCCCGGCATCGTGCGGGCGGTGGTCGTGGACACGGCGTTCTTCGCGGGCAACTACCCGCCGTTCGCGTCCGTCGAGGGCTGCGGCGTGGAGGGCTACCCGGACCCGATCGAGCTGGACGACTGGGAGCCGCTCGTCCCGCGCGCACCGCTGGCCGGCGACACCGAGAACGTGTTCACAGTGGACAGTGATCGCCGGTACACCCACCTGCGCCTGCGGATCTACCCGGACGGCGGGGTGGCCCGGCTGCGGGTGCACGGCACCCCGGTCCCCGACCCGCGCTGGCTCGCCGGCATGCCGTTCGACCTGGCCGCACTGGTCAACGGCGCCACGGTCGTCGACTGCAGCGACTGGTTCTACTCGCCGCCCAACAACATGCTCCAGCCGGGTGAGTCGCGGTTCATGAGCGACGGCTGGGAGACCGCGCGGCGCAGGGACGACTCGCACGACTGGGCGGTCATCCGGCTGGCGGCCCCCGGCGTGCCGACGGTGCTGGAGATCGACACGACGCACTACAAGGGCAACGCCCCGGACGAGGTGGCGGTCAGCGGGGCACTGGACAACCTGTCGGCGTGGCGGCCGCTGCTGCCACTGACCAGGATCCAGCCGGACACGCCGCACCGCTTCCGGATCACCGCGGAGGCCCCGGTCACGCACCTGCGGCTGGACGTGTTCCCGGACGGCGGCATCGCCCGGTTCCGGGTCTGGGGCGCCCCCACCGACGATGGCTTGCGCCGGCTGACGACGACCTGGCTGGACTCCCTGCCGCAGGCCCAGACGCCGCTCGTCTGGTCCGATGTGGACGGTCTGTTGGGCTGAGCCCGGTAACCTGGCGACAGCCACCGAACCTGGAGGATCCATGACAGCCGCACGGTTGCCCGCCAGCGACCACTCACCACTGCTGCGTACCGACTTCACCGACGAGGCGGCCTGGCAGGCGCTGCTGGACGACATCGGCGGCGACTGGGTGACGGTCATGGCCGACGCGGGCCACGCCGGCCTGTCGGTCGCGCAGCTGCTGGCGCTGGTCCCGGACGGCAGCCGCTACCCGGTGCTCGCCGTCGCCGACGACGTCACGTTCGCCTCCGCCGAGCGCCCGGTGCTGCTGGTGGATCTCCGTGACGAACCCGGCCGGACGTTCCGGGCGGTGCCCGATGCGTTCCGGTCCGCGATCGCCAACCTCGCGATCCAGAACCAGGGTTTCGACGACTACCTGACCGGCCTCGACGCGGCCGGCGTCTACCGGCTGTCCGACCGGTACCACCAGGCGCTGGCCGAGCTGCGGGCCGCGTCCAACCCGCCGCTGCCGGGCTGAGCGGTGGCGACGCGGACCTTCGAATGGGTGGCGGGCGCGCTGGTCACCGTCGATCAGCGGCTGCTGCCCGGTGAGCACCGCACCCTGCGCCTGGCCACGGTGACCGACCTGGTCGACGCGATCCGCACGCTGGCCGTGCGCGGGGCGCCCGCGCTGGGCGTCGTGGGTGCGTTCGGCGTGGCGATCGCGGCCCGCGCGCACCCGGACAACCCGGCCGCCGTGCGGGTCGACGCCGCCCGGATCGCGAACGCCCGGCCCACCGCGGTGAACCTGAGCTGGGGCGTCGAACGGGCGCTGACCAGGCTGGCCGACGGGCCGGACGCGGTCCTCGCCGAGGCAGCGGCGGTCCTGGACGAGGACGAACGGATCAACAGGACCGCGTCGGCCCGCGCCGCCGACCTGCTCCAGGGACTGTGCCCGGACCGGCCGCTGCGGGTCCTCACCCACTGCAACGCCGGCGCCCTGGCCACCGGCTCGTGGGGCACGGCGTTGGGTGCGATCTTCCACCTGGCCGACCGCGACGCCATCGAACTCGTCGTGACGACCGAGACCCGGCCACTCCTGCAGGGCGCCCGCCTGACGGCCTGGGAACTGGCCGAGGCCGGCATCCCCTACCGGCTCGCGGTCGACTCGGCGGCCCCGGCCCTGATCGCCCGCGGCCTGGTGGACTGCGCCGTGGTCGGCGCCGACCGCATCGCCGCCAACGGCGACACGGCCAACAAGATCGGCACCTACTCGCTCGCCCTGGCCGCGCACCGCAGCGGTATCCCGTTCCTGGTGGTGGCACCGGAGTCCACCGTGGACGAGAACCTGCCCGACGGCAAGGGCATCGTCATCGAGGAACGCGACCCGGTCGAGGTCACGGCCTATCACGGCATGCCGACCGCGCCGGGGGGTGCCGACGCCTACAACCCAGCGTTCGACGTGACGCCGATCGAGCTGATCACGGCCGTCGTGACCGAGAGCCGCACCCTGACACGGCAGGATGCGGCTCCCGGTCGAACCGGCGGCTGAGCCGGCCGGTTCCCGCTGGGTTCGCGCACGTCAGTTGGGCTGTCGCGCGTGCGTGAGCGTCTGCCAGGCGACGAACAGGTTGTTCGTGCCCTCCGGGCGGTCCTTCTCGGTCAGCGTCTGGGTGTTCGTCATCGCGTTGTGCAGCCGGAAGCTCATCGCGTTGAAGCCGACCTCGGTCACCGGGCCCAGGCCTCTGTCGACCTTCCCGCCGCACAGCCACGACGGCACGGCGGCACCGAGTTCGTACTTGGACTGGAAGCCCAGCGCGTAGCGCAGCCGCGTGCCGATGTCACCGGTGTACAGGTCGGTGCCCTGGATGCGGGACGTCTCGGCGACGTCGCCGATGGAGGCGATGCCGTAGCCGGTGTGCGTGAAGTCGCGGCACGTCTCCTGCGTGATGCCGTTCACGAACGTGCTCTGGCCCTGCCAGTAGTCGATGATCTGCTGCTTGGTCGTCAACCCGCTGCCCGGCACGGTCCTGGGTAGCGAGCCGTCGGTGGACAGGTAGACGTACGCCGGCACCCGCGCGGTGTACTTCGCCATGGCCGTGTCGTAGTCGGTCTTGTCGTTCAGGAACACGCAGATGCCGACGGCGGCCTCCATCATCACGAGTTCCCAGTTGCCGTTGCTGTTGCTGCCCTTGATCACGGTGGGCAGGTACACGGTGCGCAGCATCGTCTCGAAGCGGCTCAGGTTGGCCCAGCCGCCGGTGTAGGTGTATCGGATGATCTCCGCCGCCCGCGGCCACACGGCGCCTGCCCAGCCGGTCTGCAGTGGCGCGTTGCTGTTGGTGTGGGTCTTGATCACGGCCGACCAGGCGTCCATGATCGCGATGGCCTTCTTGGCGTAGGCCGTGTTCTTCGTGATGTACCAGGCGAGTGCGTCGGTGTACGCGGCGATCGCGTCCTGGCGCTCGTCGGTGCAGCCCAGGTTCGGGTTGGAGTAGGAGCCGCACTCCACGGTGGCGCGCGGTTTCGGCGTCCGGGACAGCGACGCGTACGAACTGGCCATCATCTGCTGGTACGCCGACGTCCACGGCTGCGCGCCAGCGTTCACCTTGCCGCGCACGAAGTCCAGCTGTGACCGGCTGACCAGCACACCCGGGTGGACGAACGTGGCCGGTGCCTGCGGTGCGAGTGCGGCCGACGCGGTCGGCGCCGCCGGTCCGGCCTGGCTGACCACGACCCCGGTGACGGCGGCGGCGACGGCCGCGACCACTGCGAACACCCGTAACGGGCGCTTTCCCACCATGATTCTCCTTGAACGACGTGGCAAGGTGAATCAGTTTCATCACATGGGCGAACGGTGGTCAAGAGCGTGAATTAAGCCGGACGTAACTGGGAATCAAGAACGGCCGAGGGTCTTCAGATAGGCTCGCCAGTCGCCGATTTCGGAGATGTCCGTCAGCTGCTGCGCGTCCACGAACTCGGCCCGCAGCACGGTCGCCAGGCTCGCCGTGCCGTCGTCCAGTTCGATGACGTCCAACTCCAGTTCCGGTGGCTCGGCGGGAATCAGGTGGTCGCGCAGTGTCTCCAGTGGCAGGTCGTACAGCTCGCCGACCACCGAGTGCCCGCCCGTGGGCACGGCGAACATCGCCGGAAACCGGTCGCCCACCGAGAAATACCGGTAGCGCGGCGCACTGCGCGCCACCCGGACCAGCGGGGCGCCCCGCAGTTGGTGGTGCAGCGGGCCGTCGCTCATACCGCCGCCGTTGAGGAACATGAGTGTCATGTCGCGGTTCCCGTGATGTGTTCGGGCCGCACCGGCGTCCTGGTCAGTGCCAGGCCCGTGGCCGCGCGGATCGCGGCCACGATCGCCGGGGTGGACGAGATCGTCGGCGGCTCACCCACACCGCGCAGGCCGTACGGCGCGTGCGGATCGGCCAGTTCGAGCACGTCGACGTCCATCGGCGGCATGTCGAGGATGGTCGGGATCAGGTAGTCGGTGAACGACGGGTTGCGGATCACGCCGTCGCTGATCTGGATCTCCTCCATGACGGCCAGGCCCAGCCCCTGCGCCGAACCGCCGTGGATCTGGCCGAGCACCGCCTGTGGGTTCATCGCGCGGCCGACGTCCTGTGCGCAGTCCAGCGACACCACCCGGACCAGGCCGAGTTCGGTGTCCACGTCGACCACCGCCCGGTGCGCGGCGAAGCCGTACTGGACGTGTGCGTTGCCCTGCCCGGTCACCGGGTCGAGCGGCTCGGTCGCCCGGTGCCGGAACTCCGCGGTCTCCTCGATCACGGCGTCGCCCACCAGGTCCGCGAGATCGCCGAGCACGCCGTCCCGTTCGGCGACGACCTTCCCGCCGGCCAGCGACAGCTCGCGGCGCGGCACGCCGTACCTGTCGGCGGCCAGCGTCAGGAGCCGTGCCCGGACCGCCTGGCACGCGGCCCGCACGGCACCGCCGGTCACGTAGGTCTGGCGGGACGCCGACGACGAGCCGCCGTTGCCCACCGCCGTGTCCGCCGGGTGGACCGTGACCCGGTCCACGCCCAGTTCGGTGCGCACGATCTGCTGCTGCACGGTCACCAGCCCCTGCCCGACCTCGGCGGCGGCCGTGTGCACCAGCACGGCCGGTTCGCCGCCGACGATCTCCAGCCGCAGCCGGGCCGTCGAGTAGTCGTCGAAGCCCTCGGAGAAGCAGATGTTCTTGATGCCCACGGCATACCCGACACCGCGGACCACGCCCTCGCCGTGCGTCGTGTTCGACACGCCACCGGGCATGGTCCGGATGTCCACCGGACCGTCGGTCTTGGCCGGCATCGGCTTGTTCCGCACCAGTTCCAGCAGTTGGGCCACTGGCGCCGCCGAATCCACCACCTGCCCGGTCGGCATCACGCTGCCCTCGGCCATGGCGTTGCGCAGCCGGATCGTCACCGGGTCCACGCCGACGGCCGCGGCCAGCTTGTCCATCTGCGACTCGTACGCGAAACCCGCCTGCACGGCGCCGAAACCGCGCATCGCGCCGCACGGCGGGTTGTTCGTGTAGACGCCCCAGCAGTCCACCGACACGTTCGGCACGTCGTACGGCCCGACGCCGAGCGTGGCCGCGTTCGCCACCACGGCGGGCGTGCTGGACGCGTACGCCCCGCCGTCCAGGTAGATCGCGGCCTTCACGTAGACCAGCCGGCCATCGGCGGTGGCGCCGTGCTCGTAGTGCAGCGTCGCCGGGTGCCGGTGCACGTGGCCGAAGAACGACTCCTCGCGGTTGTAGACCATCTTCACCGGCCGGCCGGTGTGCAACGCCAGCAGGCACGCGTGGACCTGCATGGACAGGTCCTCACGGCCGCCGAACGCGCCGCCGACGCCGGCCAGCGTCAGCCGCACCTTCTCCACCGGCATGCCCAGCGCACTCGCCACCTGCCGCTGGTCCACGTGCAGCCACTGCGTGGCGACGAACAGGTCGATGCCG
>DASZXM010000508.1:0-6269 GCA_035546415.1 Pseudonocardiaceae bacterium | reverse complement strand
GGCCCGGTTGTGGCGCGACGACCTGGCGTACGCGGAACGGCGTTACGCCCTGCGGTCACAGTGATCCCGTGGTCGAGCCGCTCGGTGCGTGGACGGCGGGGCAGGTCGCGCGCCACCTCGGCATCCCGGAGTCGACGCTGCGCGCCTGGCACCGCCGCTACGGCATCGGTCCGCAGGGCGAGCAACCCGGACGGTACCGGCGGTACGCGCCTGCCGACGTGGCACGGTTGCGCCGGCTGCTGGACCTGATCGACGCGGGCATGCTCGCGTCCGAGGCGGCCCGGGCGGTGCGGTGCGAGTCGGTCGCGCCCGGCGCGGACGTGACCGAGCTGGTCGCGGCGGCCCGGGCGCTGGACACCGACCGCTGCCGGCTCCTGGTGGACGACTCGCTGGTTCGACGGGGCGTCGTCGACACCTGGGAGACGCTGTGCCGGCCGGCGCTCGGTGACATCGACGCCGACCAGCGGAACGACCCGGACTGCGTGGACGCCGAACACGTCCTGTCGTGGGCGGTGCAGGCGGCGCTGCACCGCGTGCCCAGGCCGCCGGCGGCCCCGGACGCACCGGCCGTGCTGCTGGCCTGCCTGGCCGGCGAACACCACACGTTGCCGCTGGAGGCCCTGTCCGCCGCGTTGGCCGGACGCCGCGCGCCGGTCCGCATGCTGGGTGCCGCCACGCCCGCGGTCGCCCTGCTGCACGCGGCCCGCGCGACCCGGCCGCACACGGTGGTGCTGTGGGCGCAGCGGCCGGACACGGCGTCGTCATCGGCGGTCGAGGCACTGGGACCGTACGTGGCCCGCCGGGTCGTGGCCGGCCCCGGCTGGTCCACGACGCGCGTGGCGGGCGTTGAGTGGATCACGACGCTGCCGGCCGCGCTCGCTCTCCTGACGTCGACCGACCACGTCGGAGAGCCCCGGGCTGCCGCCCCGACCTCAACGCCGCGGCGGCGATTTCGGTGAGGGGCGTTTCGGCGGGCGTTCAACCTGGATTTCCGACTCGCCCCTTTTCTGCCCACGCTTGGACGCGTGCACCACGATCGTGGCCCGTCGGCCACTCGGTGGGGTGGCCGGGTGCTTCGGTCGGCCTACTGCCGGTACACGTTCCATCGAGAGAGTACCCTAGCGGGTCAGATGAGACGGCGTCGATGTGCCTCTACGTAACCGTGTATGGCCTGGTCAACAGCGGAAAGCCGGCCAATCGGCGATTCCTGGTGGCGGCGCCCCGAATCCAGTCTGACGAGTGCGCGACTACCCGCGGGTAGCCTGACGCCGGTCGTTTGATCTGATCGAATTCAATTGGTGTCGATCAGTGACCGGGTTTCACCAGTGTCTTCTCGGGCCGTCGGGAACCTGGCGTCGTAGTCGTTCTTGACAACGGCCCATCGTCGTGCGCCAGCCCGTCGGCCAGGTGATCACGCCTGTCGTGAATGGGCTCAATTGGTGCGCATTCTCGTCGACAAATAGTGGACAACGACCGGTTCGCGGACATGATATTGGTGGTGTGTGCTCTCCTGGAATGGCCGACATCACGTGTTCTGCCGGCGAGGAGATGGGGAGCGTGGGCGTCAGTCGTACGCCTCGTAGGGTCTTCGTGAGTCACACAGCCGAATTGCGTGCCCTACCCGTGGGGCGATCATTCGTCGCCGCGATCGAGTCCGCGATTGCGCGCGCCGAGGATGTGGTCGTCGACATGGCCTACTTCACCGCCCACGACCGGTCGCCGGCCCGGCTCGACCGGGAACTCGTCATGAGTGCGGACATCTACGTTCTGATCGCGGGCTTTCGCTACGGCTCGCTGGTCCGCGACCGACCCGACGTTTCCTATACCGAGCACGAGTTCGAATGCGCCACCGAGGCCGGGATACCTCGGCTCGTCTTCCTGCTCAGCGAACGGGCCGAAGGGCCTGCGGCACTGTTCCGTGATCCGGAGCACGGTGGGCGGCAGGACATTTTCCGGCGGCGATTACAGGACAGCGGCATCACCACCACGGAGGTGGTCTCGCCCGATCATGCCGAAACAGTGGTGCTGGACGCTCTGGTTCGCCTGCGGAGCGCAGTCTCCGTGGCCGAGCCGCCACGCCGGGTCTGGGGTGTTCCCGCGCGGCCGCAGGGCGTGGTCGGGCGTGATGGCCAGTTGATGGAACTGCGCGCCGCGTTGCTCGTGCGTCGACCGGCGGCCGTGCAGGCGGTGCACGGCATGGGCGGCATCGGGAAGACCACGCTGGTTCTCGAATACGCGCACCGCCACTTCCGGGACTACGACACCGCATGGTGGATCGACGCCGAGCAGCCCGACCTCATCCCCGACCGGCTTGCCGCCCTTGCTCGCGCGCTCGGCCTGGCGCGACCCAAGGACGGGCCCGACGTCGCGATTCCCCTGCTGCTGGGCGCGCTCGGTGCGGCCAGCCGGTGGCTGTTGGTGTTCGACAACGCCGAAGATCCCTCGACCCTGGTGCCGCTGCTGCCGGTCGGCGACGGCCACGTCATCATCACCTCCCGCAATCCGCACTGGGACACGGTGGCCGAGCGGACGGAACTGCGGGAGTTCGTCCGGACCGACTCGGTCGCCCTCATCCACGCTCGCCTACCCGACCTCTCGGAAGCCGACGCCGACCGGGTGGCGGAGGCAATGGGTGACCTGCCGCTCGCCGTCGACCAGGCGGCGGCACTGTTGGCGGACACCGGCTGGACCGTGCCCACGTATCTCGACCTGTTCCGCCGCAACGCTGAGAAGCTGCTGGCCCACCGCCACGGCACGCATGGCCACCCGACGTCGATCGCGGCCTCATGGCAGATCACCTTCGACCGTCTCATGTCCACCGATCCCATCGCACTGCGACTGGTCGTGCTGGTGGCGTGGCTGGGGCCTGAACCGGTACCGCTCGCCGTGTTCACCGAACACCCGCACGCACTGCCGGAACCGCTGGCCGGCGCGGCGGCGGATCCACTCGCCTGGGTGCGGGTCCTCGCGTCACTGCGCCGGTACGCGGTCGCCCGTGTCGAGGACGACGGTCTCGTGCTGCACCGCATCCCCGCGGCGCTGCTGCGAACGTACGGCGCGGTCGCCTTCTCCGACGACGACTGGCCGGCCGCCGCGGTGCGCCTGCTCCGTGCGGTCGTGCCTGCCAGTCCGTGGAACGAACCGGACACGTGGCCGGCGTGGCGAAACCTGCTCGGACATGTCCTGGTGGCCACCCAGTCCGGTCGTTCGCTCCAGGCCGTGGCCGACGACGTGGACTGGCTGGTGCACCGGATGGGCACCTACCAGCAGGCCGTCGGTGACGCGTCGGCGGCGCGCCGGCATTTCGAGCGGGTCTACCGCCGTCGACGCGAACGGCTGGGCGCCGATCATCCGGACACCCTGGCGTCCGCCAACAACTGGGCGTCGGCCCTGTGGGCGACCGGCGAGTACACCGCGGCGGTCCGGTTGGCCCAGGACACAGTGGACCGCAAGCGCCGGGTGTTCGGCGACGACGATCCCGCGACGCTGATCTCGGCCACCAACCTCGGGACGTTCCTCTGGAGCATCGGCGACTACCAGCGGGCGAAGGACATCGACCAGGACACGTTGCGGAAGCGTCGCCGGGTCCTGGGCGAGGATCATCCGGACACGGTGGTGTCGGCCTGCAATGTGGCCGCCGACCTCCGGAAACTCGGCCACCACAGGAAGGCACGCGAACTCGACGAGCGTCTGCTGGACCGCGCCCGGTGCGCCCTCGGCGCGGACCACCTGTGCACCCTGCTGGTGGCCCTCCACTTGGCCGCCGACTTGTGGGCGGCCGGCGAGCACGAACGGGCACTGGAACTGGACAAGGACACGTTCCACCGGTACCGGCGGGTACTCGGTGTGGATCACCCGCGGACCCTGCTGGCCGCGGAGTACCTGGAGGCGGACCTGCGTGCCCTCGACCACGACGGTCAGGTTCAACGCCCACTCGCACCGCGGGCGTGAGCCTGTCCACGGTCGTCGACGGCCGTGGTGCTCAGCCCTGTGCGGTGAGCATGTGCCACGCGCGGGCGGCGACGTGCAGGTTCAGTCTGCTGTTCACGTCGTGCAGGTCGACGTCGCCGACGTCCCTGATCCTGCGCAGCCGGTAGCGCAGCGTGCTGCGGTGGATCAGTAGGGCGTGGGCCGTGGCGGCGTAGTTCCCGCCGCATTCCAGGTAGTGGAACAGCGTGTTCGTCAGTTCGGCGTGGTGCCGGCTGTCGTAGTCGAGCAGCCGGCCCAACCACTCACGCACGTAGCGCTCGATCTCGGCGCCGTCACGCCCGGCGTGCAGCAATCGGTAGAGCCCCAGGTCGTCGAACACCACCACGCCGGCCGACCGCGCCATGCCCAGGGCGTGCGACGCCTGCTCGAACGACCGGGGCAACTCGTCCGGCGAGTCGACCAGGCCACCGACGCCGACCGCGCCGCCCGGCCCCAGGTCCCGGTCCAACCGGTCGTACAGGTCACGGGCCGGTACGGGGCCGTGTGCCACCAGCACCACCATGTCCGACCGGCTGCCCAGCAGGCAGCGGATATCCAGCGAGGCGGTCGCGCGCGACACCGCGTCCGGCAGGCCACCGTCCGGCCACCGGACCGCCAGGACCTGGTGGGGGCCGTGCAAGTCGTGGCCGACCGCCTCGGCCCTCGCGTACGCGCGTATCCGGGTACCGCCGGTGACCAGGTCGTCCACCAGGTCGCCGCGCAGCCGAGACTCCAGTTCGGCCAGTCCCCGGCGGTGCGCCAGCTCCTTGCCCAGCACGATCGCGGCCTCCTCCAGCGCGTACAGTTCCGGCGCGCCGACGCCGCGCCGGCAGCCGACCAGGGCCACCGCGCCGAGGATCTCGTGCCGTGGGCGGGCGACCGCCAGTACGCGGTCCCCGTCCCGCACCGGGCGGCCTCGGCGCACCGCGTGCCGCAGGGTCTCCGCGTACCGCGGCGGATCCGGCCGTGCGTGGCGTTCGGGCAGGTCAGGGCCTGCCCAACAACGCACGTTGCCGAACGGGTCCTCGACCGTGACCGGACGACCGGTCAGGTGGTGCAGCGCGTCGGCGACGGCCTGCTCGCCGGGTGCGGTGTGCAACGCCCGTCGCACTGCGGCCTGGTGCTCCTGTTCGACCGCCATGGTGGCGAGTCGCTCGTCGGCGGCGGCCAGTCGGCTGTTCAGCGTGCCCAGTCGCGTCGTCTGCTCCCGCAGGGCATGGCGCAGTGCGACGCCGGCCACCGCGATACCGGCCTGTTGGGCGAGCACACGCAGCAGAAACAGCTCGTCCGCACACGGGACGCTCCGCGCGGACACCACGAGGTAGCCGTGCGTGCCGCGCGACCCCCGCAGCGCGACCGCCGTCGCCCATGGCCGCCCGGCCAGCCGCACGGGGCCGTCGGTGCCGCGCAACTCGGCCACCCGCTCGTCGACCGCGGGGGTGATCGGCAGCCAACCGACCGGTGAGCGGTCGAGTTTTCCCTCCCGCAGCACGTATCCCGCTGCCACGTCGCACGAACTCCACGCTGACACCGCACAGCTGACCAGGAGGAGCACGTCGTCCACCCGTGGGCTGTCCGCCATTGTCGCGGACAGCGCCAGCAGCGCCGCGAGTTCTTGTCCTACAGGGGATGTGACGTGTCGCATCGCAGCGACGTTCATCCGGGCCTCCGGCACAGACCGTCGTCATCTCCACTGCGCCCGATCCCAGCATGGCAGTGATCACACCGAATCGCCAACGGAACATGAAATGGCTGGCCTGACCGCCGGTCGGCGCATCGGACGGTGCGATGCATACTTTTTCGGTTGATCCCGGTGGGTTGCGGTGAACTCGATCGACAAGCACAATTGAACGGAATTCGTCACCCTTGCGCGTCATGCGTTGTGGACTTGTGTTCTGGGAGCAGGGAGCACGTTTGAGCCGATGATGGGGCTACGACGACAGGATTCCCCACGCCGGGGACTTCGGTGACCGGGACCGCTGCCCAGGCGGGTCTGCTCGCCGCGCTGGTGGCCTGCGCCGGCATAGTGATCGGTCTGGTGCTGCGTGTGGCTCGTCCCTGGTCGCGTTCCAGGGACGAGCGGCTGTCACAGCGCATCACGAGATCTCAGATGTCCTTGTTGCGCACCAGACACACCCCCTTCCAGATATCGGACTGCCTGATCGAAACCGACGGGTTTTCGGACAGCGCGCAACCGTCCGGCGCCGGCCCGGGTGTGGACGCAAGACACCCCATTATGAACTCGCCCGGACCTGGCACGCGTCGGCTGAAATGGGTGTCTTCGCCGGTGTCGGCCATCC
>DASZXM010000507.1:0-2632 GCA_035546415.1 Pseudonocardiaceae bacterium | reverse complement strand
CGGATGATCGGTCTGTTGCTGCCCTGCAACGTGGTCGTCCGCGCCGACGGCGAGGACCGCACGCTGGTCCAGGCACTCGACCCGCAGGTGATGATCGACATGCCCGAACGCGACGAGCTCCGCCCGGTCGCCGACGAGGCCGGCACGCGGATCCGCGCCGCTCTTGATTCCCTCGCAGACCGAGCGGCGGGCAATCACGTGAACCTGAAGCCGTGTCGGCAGTGATTCCGAGGCCGACGCAGGAATACTGCCGGGCATGTGGCGTACCAACAACCGTCACCACACGCTGTACTGAGGTGTGGTGCTGTTTCTTCTCGTCTCCGCAGCCGTGATCACCGCAGCGGGTGGCCAGGACCAGCGCCTTGTGCTGTTCTACGCGGTTCGATGTTCCTCTCGTCGCTGGCCGGTCTGGTGGCGATGGCACCGTCTCCCTGCTCCAGGGGCGGATCGGTCAACTGGTCGTCAACCTCGTCGGCGTGGCCGCTGTCTTCTCCACCCTGGCGGTCGATCTCGGCCGGGGCGAACCCATCGCGTCGTTGGCGGCCGCACTCGCAGTCGCCGCCTGGTTGTTCGGCCTGTGGGTACGCGCCAGGCGCCCTCGCGGCATCCGCAATGTCGCCGCCGACGGTTGATCGCCGGTCGTGCCGCCGACCGGCGATCAGCGCCGACCGTCGGTGGGCGGCATCGGCGGCGGCCAGTTCGGCGGGATCACCGCGATCGGGCACGGTGGGGTGCGCAGCAGGGTGTGTGTGATCGATCCGGTGACCAGGCTCATCGCCGGGCCGTGCGCGGGTGCCGCCATGACCAGCAGTTGGGCGGCGGCCGCCGCGTCCGACAGCGCGGTGACCGGATCGCCGACCGACACCTGCCAGCTGACCTCGACATCGGCGCAGCGCCCGGCCCTGGCGATCCGATCACGGGCGAAACGGACGACGGCCTCGCAGACCTGCCGCTGCTGCCGTAGATCGTTGCCGACTTGATGCAATGTGAGGGAGACGCCCCAGCGATCGGCCACGTCGAAGCCGAATTCGATGGCCTGCAAATCCGTTTCGGGCTCGGTGATGCCGACGACGACAGGTGCGTCGGGCCATGCCGGCCGGCCGTTGACGGCGATGACCGGGCAGGAGGCGTGGGTGGCCAGCGTGCCGCAGACGGTGCCGCCCAGCATGTCGTCCAGGACACCGCCGCCCGGGTTCGCCAGCACGACCATGCCGGCTCGACGCGACTGGTTCAGCAACAACTGGACCGGGCTGACGGGGCGGACGTACGCGCTGACGTCGACGGTCGGTTCGAGCGCGGCGACAAGCTGGAACGCCAGGTCGACGGCTGGCTCGGCAACCGGGCCCGTCGGGCGACCGACACCGGCGTACGTGCTGGCAGCCGACGGCGACATGCGCCAACCGGCCTGGGCGAAGACCAGGCGCAGCGGGCTGTGGCGCCGTGCCGCTTCCCTTGCGGCCCAACAGATCGCGATTACGCCGCCCGGTTCTTCGCTGACGTCGACGGTGATCGGCTCGGCTCGGCTCGACACAGGACTGTGACTTACCTTTCACGCTCTACTGCACATACCCGTGGACGACCAGGCGAGCCGGGCCGTCCAACCTCACGAGCATGCGGTGTCCGCGTCGCGTTGTACCTGACGATCGGCTAACGATCTCCCATGATCGTCGGCATCCGGGCGTGTGCGGCGACGCGCGGTTTGCGCGTATGAGCGGCCCGCGATCTGCACGCAGTCAACATTGTGAGCGGCAAGGCCTATCATGTCGGGCACTACGAGTTGGACACGGATCGGCGTCGGCTCAGCCACCATGGGCAGCACATTCCGGTCGAGTCCGAAGCTCTGGCCGTGCTCTGCCACCTCGTCGAGCACCGCGACCGCGCCGTGCCCACGGAGCAACTCGCCGGCACGATGGCCTGCGGGCGCGCGGTCGGCGACCCCGCACTCGCCGCCTGGGTGCGCACCGCCCGGCTCGCGATCGGGGGACGGCGACACGCGACAGCAGTCCATTCGCACGGTAGGCGGGCTGGCTCCCAGTTCGTCGCACGGCGGATGCCACCACTGCGCAGGACCCATCCACGGTCCCCGTCCCGGAGGCGGCGGACTACGAGGTCATACGGTTCTGCCGGTCCGCCGACGGTACCCGCATCGCCTACGCGATTACCGGAACCGGCCGACCAGTTCGGGTGGGGCGGTGTCGATCACCGTCATCGTGCGGTGGTCGTACGGGTCGGTCGCGGCGAGCACCCGGGTGGAGCCGGCGGGGAGGATACCTTCGCGGCTGAACAGGAAGTGGCTGGCGTCGATCATGGCCGCGGCCGCCACCTCACCGGCCATGAGGGCGCGTGCGGCGTCGCGTTCGCCGCCGATGCGGTCGCCGTGCAGGCCCACGCCGATGTCGAACCGGCGCACGGTGACGTTCTCACCGGGTACCAGGCCGGCGGTGCGCAGCAGGGAGATCGGTAGCAGCGTGGCTTGTGGCGAATCCACCGCTCCGGTGGCCACGGTCGCCTCCTTCGGATCGCCGGGGTGACCTCGTGTCCGCAGGTTCGGGCCAGTCGTTGGGCGCGGATTTAGGCCAGTGGGGAGTTCTAGACGGCATGGATGCGGCCGTTGACCAGATCGGCGACCTGT
>DASZXM010000506.1:0-2222 GCA_035546415.1 Pseudonocardiaceae bacterium | reverse complement strand
CGTCCGCCTCGTCGTACGCCGCGAGCGCCGCCGCGGCAGCGCCCAGCGCCACGTCGACGTCGTCGCCGGACGTGTCGATCCGCGCCCAGCTCACCGCTCCGGTCAGCAGCGGATCGTCGGCCTTCGCCGCCAGCTCGGCGGCCCGCTCCACCAGCCGCACGGCCTCGTCGTGCTCGCCGGCCAGCAGCAGCGCGTTCATCAGCCGCAGCGACGCCCACGCCTCGTGCTCGTCGTCGCCGCGATCCCGGAAGTGGGCGACGCTCTCCCGCAGCAGCGGCATGCCCTCCTCCGCCCGGCCGGACCGGCACAGCTGGGCGCCCAGCCTGGACAGCACCGACTGCCGGCGGTCGCCCGCCAGCAGCCCGGCCGCCTTCCGCAGGCCGGCCTCGGCGGCGTCACCGTCGGCCAGCCGCGCGCGGAGCGCGGTGATCCGCCCGGTGAGGACGTCGTCGTGGCCGGACAGCTGCTCCAGCCGGGCCACCACCGCCTCCGCCGCCGTCTCCTCGAACCGCAGCAGGTGCTCCTCGGCGCGGTCGGCCAGCTCCTCCGGGGACAGGTCCGGCACCGGCGCGGTCGCGTGCGGGGCGACGGGAACCGGCCGGCGCCGCGGCGTGGTCGACAGCGGGATGTACTCGGCGACCGGCTCGGCGGCCATCGTCTCGCGCATCCGCCGCGACTGGTACGTCGTGCCGTTGCGCGCGTCGAACCGGGCGGCGACGGCCAGCGCGTACGCCGCCATCTCGTCGCGCAGCTCGGCCACCGGGACCTCCGTCGCAGGCCGGTCGCCGTGGGCCGGACGGCTGATCGGCATGTCGCCGTGGCCGGCCGCGATGACCCGGTTGCACAACAGCGCGACGGACGCGGCGAAGGTCATGCCGTCGAACGGGCTCGGCGCGCGGTCCAGCCAGCCCAGGTGCCGGTCCAGCAGTTCCAGGCCGCGCGCCTCGTTGCCGGTCAACGCGCAGAACACCAGGTGGTCGCCGATCGAGCCCATGTCCTGCGGCAGCACGCGCAGCACCCGGTACGCGCGCCGGTGCGCGGTGCGCGCCTGCTCGGCCCGGCCCTGCCGGGCATACGAGAGCAGCAGCTCGGTGAGGATCGCCTGCGGCTGCTCGCGGCATGTCAACCGCTCGCGCAGCACGGGTTCGGCGAGGTCGATCGCCTCGGCGTCCCGGCCGGTGGCGGCCAGGTAGAACACCTTCGTGGTGGGTTCGCAACCGACGCAGTCGGACAGCTCGTCGCGCGGTGCGGCGCACCATTTCCGGTACCACTCCTCGGCCGCGTCCAGGTCACCGACGTGGTGCGCGACCCGCTGGTGGTACATGTACACCGCGTGCATGCTGTGGCCGCCGGCCCGGTAGCGCCGCTCCATGTCGTCCAGCGCGCCGAACACCTGCGGCAGCGGTATTTCCGGGAACCGCGTCATCGACCCGACGGCGTGTTTGAACGACCACAGCAGCAGGTGCGACACCCACGGCTCGTACTCGGACGGGTTGCGGTCGTAGTCGGCCAGGCACCGGGCGAACGGGACGAACAGCTTCGCCCGGGACAGACCGGCGGAGTACGCGACGATCAGCTGCATCCGCGTGTCGAACGCGACCCGGGGCAGCTCGGCTGCCTCGGCGTGCCGCAGGACGTCTTCCAGCAGCGCTTCCTTGGCGTCCCCGAACGGCAGGTCGGCGGCCTCGTGCAACAGTTGGCGCAGGCTGTCCTCGGTGTGGCCGGTCGTCATGAAGCGGACTCCCCGTGCGGGTCGTGCACGGCCCACTCCAGCAGGCCGGCGAAGGAACGGTTGAGCAGCGCGGTGTCCGCGGGACGCAGCGGGTGGTGGCCCAGCAGCAGCGCCTGCGCGTACAGCGCCTCGACGGCCATCACCGCAAGGCGCGGGTCGGGCAGCGCGACGACCCTGCGCAGCAGCGGACTGCGGTGGTTGAGCACGAGCTGCGGGCGGTCCGGGCCGATGTCGCTGTCGAACACGCCGAGCACGTCGGCCCACAGGTCGTCGGCGACCTTGCGGGTGGCGCGCAGCTCCGCGCGGTGCCGCAGCTCCCGGTCCACCAGGTACAGCGCGGACACCGACGGCGGGTCGAACGCGCGCAGCACGACCTCGCAGTCCAGCGGGTCCATCGCCCGCTGCGCGGCGGACAGGAACGGCCGCAGCGCCAGTTCCACGTCGGGGGCGACGAGTTCGAAGTGCGTGGCCAGCTCACCGGGATCCAGCC
>DASZXM010000505.1:0-14375 GCA_035546415.1 Pseudonocardiaceae bacterium | reverse complement strand
ACCAGTACCTGCACGCGACCCGGGCCGATCTGTTGCGGCGGCTGGGCAGGACCGACGAGGCCGCGGCCGCCTACCGGGCGGCCATCGCGCTGTCGGCGAACGACACGGAGCGGGAGTTCCTGGTCGCCCGGCTCACGTCGCCGGGCGTGGCAGTATCGAACTCGACCGAACACCACGCGGAGGCACACGGTGGACATTCAGACCATCGATCAGAACTACCAGCAGTTGCAGCAGCAGAGCCAGCAGACGGTCCAGGCGATCACCAACCTGGCCCAGAAGCTGCAGGCCGCCGCGAACAACGGTGACCAGCAGGCGCGTGAGTGGCTGCTGGACCTCAAGGAGATCACGCTGGGTTTCCAGCAGGAGCAGAACCAGGTGTCACTGCTGTTGCAGTCCATCCACAACTTCGTGGCCAGCCAGCCGCAGCAGCCGGTGTACCAACAGCAGCAGCCCGGCTACCAGCAGCCGCCGGTCTACTACCAGCAGCCCTACCAGCAGGGCGGGTTCGGCGGGTTCATGAACAGCGGTTTCGGCCAGGCGATCGCGACCGGCGCCGGTTTCGCCATCGGCGAGGACATCATCGACGACCTGTTCTTCTGATCCACCGATGATCCACCGATGATCCACCGGGCGGAGCCGGACCGGTCCGGCTCCGCCTCGTTTTCTGGTACGGTTCCTCGCGTGACTGCCGGGTCGGCCCAGTGCCATGAGCAGATGAGGTTCCCGGCTGTGGCGTGATCACCGAGCGGGCACGTGGCCCGCCCTCCCCCGCGAACGTGCGCTGTCCCAGCGGAACTCGCGGTGGGAAAGGAGGTGATCATCACCATGACCAACACCCATGAGCCGGTCGCGTTGGCGGTGTGGCAGCGGTTCCTCGCCGACCACGCCGACGGCGGCGTCATCACCGGCCGTGTCGTCTCGGTCCAGCCGTTCGGCGCGTTCGTCGAGGTGGCCGAGGGCATCCACGGCCTGCTGCCGATCGTGAACTACCGGACGACGGCGCCGGACGACGGGGCGACCGTCGACGTTCGGATCGAGAACGTCGACCTGGCCCGACGCCGGATGAGCCTGACGCTGGCGTAGGCGACGAGAAGTGGAGTGGGGGCGGATCGGACCCGCCCCCACTTCACCGTTGCCCGCGGCCCCGCAGGTAGTCGCTGACCACCGCGGCGCCCAGACCGTCCAAGTCTGGCGCCACGACCCGCCCGCCGCTGCGCCGGGCCACCAGGTCGACGAACGCGGCCAGCCGCGGGTCCTCGCCGAGCATGAACACCGTCACCGACGCGCCGAGTTTGGCCAGCGCGTCCACCTGGGCCATGGTGACCGCCAGCGTGCGCGGTTCGGGCGGCCAGTTGAAGTACGCCTCGCCGTCGGGTTCCAGGTGTGCGGTCGGTTCGCCGTCGGTGACGACGAGCACGACCGGCACGGCGTCCGGGTGCCGGCGCAGGTGCCGCCCGGCCAGCAGCAGTGCGTGGTGCAGGTTGGTGCCCTGTTCCCAGGTGCCTTCCATGGCGGTCAGTTCGCCGATGTCGACGGTCATGGCGTGCCGGCCGAACGTGATCAGGTCCAGCGCGTCGGACCGGAACCGCGTGCCGATCAGCTGGTGCAGTGCCAGCGCGGTGCGCTTCATCGGCACCCACCGGCCGTCCTGCACCATCGACCACGACGTGTCCACGCACAATGCCACGGCGGCCCGCGAGCGCTGCTCGGTCTCCATGACCTCCACGTCGGACACGTCCAGCTTGACGGCCCTGCTGCCCACCGACGCCGAGCGCAGCACCGCGTTGCGCACGGTCCGGGGCACGTCCCACGGCTCGGTGTCGCCGAACTGCCACGCCCGCGTGCCGCCGGTCGGTTCGCCTGCCGCGCCGGCCAGAGCGGTGTCCCGTTCGCCGCGCCGGGACCGCAGTTGGCCGACGACGTCCCGCAGCGCCGTCTCACCGAGGCGGCGCAACGCCTTGGGCGTCAGCTTCAACGTGCCGTCCGGGGCACGTTCGAACAGTCCCTGCCGGCGCAGTTCCCGTTCCAGTTCGGCCAGCCGGGCCGCGTCGACACCCGCCTGGTCGCCCAGCTGCCGGGACAGCGCCTCCAGGTCGATGTCCTCCAGCCGCGCACCGGGATAGGACTGGGAGAGCTGCTCGGCGAGCGCGTCCAGCTCGGCGAGGTCCTGCATGGCCTGTGCGGCCTCACCCATGCCCATCGGGTTCTTGCCGCGGAACCGCTGCCCGGACTCCCAGTCCTCACCGGGCCGCAGGGCGCGCAGGTTGGCGTCCAGCTGGGCGATCTGCTCGGCGATGCGCGGGTCGCCGAACGCCTGCCCGATCAGCTCGGACAGCTCGGCCCGCTGTTGTTCGGACATCGAGTTCATCATCCGCTGCGCGGCCGCGGCACGGGCGGCGAGCGCGTCGATCAGCTCGTCGGTGTTGCGCGGGTTCTCCGGGAAGAACTGGCCGTGCTGCTCCATGAACTCGCGGAACCGTTGCTCGGTGTCCTCGCCCCTGGCGTGCGCGGCGAGCAGGTCGTTGAGGTCGGACATCATCTGCCGGACCCGTTCGACATCTTCCGGCGTCGTGTTCTGCAGGGCCTGTTTCATGCCCTGGAACCGGGATTCGAGGAGTTCCTGGCCGAGCAGGTCGCGGATCTTCTGGTAGTTCTCCCGGCCGGTCTCCGAACGCCAGTCGTAGTCGGCGAGTTCGTTGACGGCAGCGGCGGTGCTGGGCGGCAGCGCGTCCAACTGGGCCTCGGCGAAGCGGGCGTCGTCGGACGGGTCGGGGAACAGGGCGCCGCGCTCGGCCTCCAGGGCCTCGTCGAGCAGCCGCCGCACCTCCTGGAGGGTGCCGTTGAGGTTGTTGCGGCGGGTCAGCTCGGAACGGCGCTTCCACAGCTCCCGGGTCAGCTCGTCCAGCCCACGGCTGCCGCGCATGCCGCGCCGCAGCAGCTCCTCCAGGGCGCTGCGCGGGGAGCTGCCCTCCATCACGTCGCGCCCGATCTCGTCCAGTGCCTCCCGCAGGTCCAGCGGTGGCGCGAGCGGATCAGGCCCGTCGTGATACGGGCCGTAGGAGTAGCGATCCGGCGTGGTCACGGGCCGTACACCGCCGTGCCGTCGTCGGAGTCCTTGGCTACCTGGCGGGCCAGGTAGAGGGCTTCCAGGGCGAACTCGACGGCCGACGCGATCCGCGCGGGCGGATCGGCTGGGCCGACGCCCAGCCGGGCGGCGACCTCGTGCAGCACCGGCAGTTCGGGCAGCGCGGCGAGCACTTCCTTGCCGGGCACGCGCTCCCCGGTGGTCACCAGGTGACCGTCGCTGACGGCCTCGGCCAGCGGCCGCAGGTTCAGCCCGCCCAGCAGCGCGCGTGCGGTCTCGGAGAACGCGCGGCGCAGCAGGTGGGTCAGGTGTTCCTGCTCGCGGCCCTCCTCACCGGACTCGAACTCCAGCTTGCCGCGCAGCACGGCCGGCACCGACTCCAGGTCGACGGGCCGGGCGACGGCGGGCTGCTCGCCGGTCAGCGCGGCACGGCGCAGCGCGGCGGCGGCGACGGTCTCGGCGGCGGCGATCGCGAACCGCGCGGACACGCCGGAGCGCTGGTCGATCGCGGACGACTCACGCAACTGCCGGACGAACCGGGCGAGCACCTCGATCAGCGGGTCGCCGACCTCGGCGACGAGGTGCGCCTCCTGCTTCACCATGGCCACCTCGGCGGGGACGCCCAGGGGGTAGTGGGTGCGGATCTCGGCGCCGAACCGGTCCTTGAGCGGCGTGATGATGCGACCGCGGTTGGTGTAGTCCTCGGGGTTGGCGGTGGCGACGAGCAGCACGTCCAGCGGCAGGCGCAGCGTGTAGCCGCGGATCTGGATGTCCCGCTCCTCCATCACGTTGAGCAGCGCGACCTGGATGCGTTCGGCCAGGTCGGGCAGCTCGTTGACGGCGACGATGCCCCGGTGCGCGCGAGGCACGAGTCCGAAGTGGATGGTCTCGGGGTCGCCCAGGCTGCGCCCCTCGGCGACCTTCACGGGGTCGACGTCGCCGATGAGGTCACCGACGGACGTGTCGGGCGTGGCGAGCTTCTCGGCGTAGCGCTCGGAGCGGTGCCGCCACGCGACCGGCAGGTCGTCACCGAGTTCGGCGGCCATCCGCCTGCCGGCCGGGCTGATCGGGTCGAGCGGGTGCTCACCGAGTTCGCCGCCGGCGATGACGGGAGTCCACTCGTCGAGCAGCCCGACGAGGGTGCGCAGCAGCCGGGTCTTGCCCTGCCCGCGCTCACCGAGCAGGACGACGTCGTGCCCGGCGAGCAGGGCGCGTTCCAACTGGGGCAGGACCGTCCGGTCGAAGCCGACGATGCCCGGCCAGGGGTTGCCACCGGAACCGAGCAGGGCCAGCAGGTTCTCGCGGATCTCGGTCTTCACGCCGCGCGGCCGGTAACCGGCGGCACGCAGCTCACCGACGGTCGTGGGCAGTGGTCCAGGAACTGTCACGACTTCGACGCTACGTCGATCCGGCGACGGGGTCGATGTGGAGCAGCTCAAGGACACATGCTCGAAAATCGATTGACACGGGGGTTAGCAACGAGCAGGCTGCCTTGTGACCTGCGTGGGTGCACCGGTGTCCGCTCTGGGCGAACAAGGTGCCCGTCTCCCCCGGAGCGCCCGATGACCAAGGCGCCTGCAGGCCTCCTCGATCGACCTCGTATGCTCACTCACCGTGTCCTGTCCGAGCGCCACGATGGTGGTCTGGACGTCGGCGTGGTTGCACGGCGCCGCCGCGGCCGACGACGTACTAGACGCTCTGCAGTCCTGGGCCGAGTCACACGAAGTGACGGCGCACGACCAGAGTGCGGCTGACCTGCTCGGCCTCCCCGGGCCGGACGAACCGGGCGCGTCACCAGCGCTGCTGCTGGCCGCGGCCCGCCGTCTGGCGGCGACGGGCGGCGAACTGGTACTCCCGGTCGCCGGCGACCTGAGAGGCCTGCGCACCAACCCGGCGTTCGCGGCGGCGGCGCTGCACTCGGGTGAGGCGGCGGTCCTCCTGGCCGACGCGACGACGACGCCAACGGCGGACGTGGGCATCGTGCCGGAAAAGCCG
The DNA here is from genome assembly GCA_035546415.1 of Pseudonocardiaceae bacterium. Lineage (GTDB taxonomy): Bacteria > Actinomycetota > Actinomycetes > Mycobacteriales > Pseudonocardiaceae > DATEPR01. Next base: position 9,295 of record DASZXM010000505.1, on the reverse strand, counting down.
GTGGAGGGCCTCCTGCGCTGGTCGGTGTTCGCACTCCCGCCGGCCCCGGCGGGCGAGGTCACCCCGCTGGGCGAAGCAGAGCACGAACTGTCCGGCGCGATGCGGGCAGCGGCCACGGCACTGGTCGAACTGGACGTGGCACGGCATCGCCCCGGAGTACGCGAGGAAATCTCCGCCCTGGTCGAGAAGCAGCCGCGCTCCCCCTGGCCGGTCGGCATGCCGAACCGCGCCCTACGGGTCCTGCAACGCGCCAACGAGGTGGCGGCGATCCTCCACGTGGCAACGAGCGACGAGCCGGGCGGTGCGGTGTCGGCATCGGCGATCCGCCGTCGAGCGGAAGCCCTGCGCCCCCTGGATCACGCGGTCCGCTCGGCAAGGCGCGCAGCAGTGGCAGAAGCGGTCCGCACGCTGTCCGACCACGCGGGAAAACGCTGAACGTCAGCGCGAAGGCGGCCGCCCGACCCGCTCACAACAGCCGACCGCACACGGCGCCCCGTTGACGGTGCACCCGGCCGCCACCATCGACGACAACTTCCGCACCTCGGCACGTTCCACGTGCTCCCGAACCAACTCCACCACCAGCTCCGCGAACCGGGGATCGGCCCCCGGAGTAGCCGCGCGGGCGAACGCCATCCCCCACTTCTCGGCCCGCTCCCGAGCCTCGGTGTCCAGGTCCCACACGACTTCCAAGTGATCCGACACGAACCCGATCGGACTCACGACGACCGCCGGCACCCCCCGCTCGTGCAGTGCGTCGACGTGATCCACGATGTCCGGTTCCAGCCAGGGAATGCGCCCCGGCCCGGACCGCGACTGCCACACCACGTCGTACTCACCGACACCCAGCCGACCGGCGACCAGCCGCGCCGCCTCGGCGATCTGCCGCGAGTACCGGTGCCCACCTTCACCGGGCGGCCCGGCGCTCGCATCGGCCGACACGGGCACGGAATGCGCGGTGAACACGAGCCTGGCCCGGTCCCGCACCCCGGCCGGCAGCGACGCGAACGCCGAACGCACCGCGTCGACAACCGAGTCGACGAACAGCGGATGATCGAAGAACTGCCGCAGCTTCACCAACTCCGGCGCACCGTCACCCACCGCGGCCCGAGCACCGACGATGTCCTCGTCGTACTGCCGACAAGCCGAGTAACCGCCGTAGGCACTGGTCGGAAACACCAACGCCCGCCGGACACCGTCGGCGGCCATCTGCCGCACGGTGTCGGCCACCATCGGATGCCAGTTGCGATTGCCGAAGTAGACGGGCATGTCGATACCGACCCGATCCAGCTCGGCACGAACACCGGCGATGATGTCCCGGTTCAACCGGTTGATCGGCGACACGCCCCCGAAGTGCAGGTAGTGCCGGGCCACCTCGTCCAACCGTTCCGGCGGCACGCCGCGCCCCCGGGTCACGTTCTCCAGAAACGGCCGAACATCGTCCGGTCCCTCGGGCCCACCGAACGACAGCACCAGCAGAGCGTCCACACCGAGCATTCTCCCGCGCGACCGGCAGCGGCCGCGCGGGAGGATCACTCAGGGATGGAGCACGTCACATTCCGGTGGCGTGCACACCACCGTCGACCATGATCATCGACCCGGTCGTGGCGGGCAGCCAGTCCGACAGCAGTGCGCAGATCGACTTGGCGGCCGGGGTGGCGTCGTTGACGTCCCAGCCCAGCGGCGCCCGGTCGTCCCACGAGTTCTCCATGGTCGCGAAGCCCGGGATGGACTTCGCCGCCATGGTGCGCAGCGGACCGGCGGACACCAGGTTGACGCGAATCCCGTGCGGCCCGAGTTCCCGCGCCAGGTACCGCGACACCGACTCCAACGCCGCTTTGGACACGCCCATCCAGTCGTACGACGGCCACGCCACCCGCGCGTCGAAGTCCATGCCGACGATCGACCCACCCCTGCTCATCAACGGCAGGCACGCGACCGCCAACGACTTGAGCGAGAACGCCGACACCTGCACCGCCGTGGACACGTCCGACCACGGCGCGTCGAGGAAGTCCCCGCCCAGGCACGACGCAGGGGCGAACGCGATCGAGTGCAGCACACCGTCCAGGCCGTCGACGTGCTCCCGGACCCGGTCGGCCAGCGACGCGAGGTGCTCGTCGTCGGTGGCGTCCAACTCGATCACCGGGGCCTGCCTCGGCAGCCGCTTGGCGATCCGCTCCACGAGGCTCATCCGGCCGAAACCGGTGAGCACCACGGTGGCACCCTCCTCCTGGGCCACCCGGGCTGCGTGGAAGGCGATCGACGAGTCGGTGATCACACCGGTGACCAGCAGTCGCTTGCCGTCGAGCAGTCCTGGCACTGTCCTGTCCTCCGAGGTTGTGGGATGGGGCAAAACTCAGTGGCCCATGCCGAGGCCGCCGTCGACGGGCAGCACGGCACCGGTGATGTAGCCAGCGGCGTCCGACGCGAGGAAGGTCACCGCGGCGGCCACCTCGTTCGTGGTGGCGTACCGGTTGAGCGGCACCTGCGCGAGGATCTCCTTCTTGCGGTCCTCGGACAGCGCGTCGGTCATGTCCGTCGCGACGAAACCGGGCGCGACGACGTTCGCCGTGATGTTGCGCGAGCCCAGCTCCCGGCTGATCGACCGGGCGATGCCGACCAGGCCGGCCTTGCTGGCCGCGTAGTTCACCTGGCCGGGCGAGCCCATCAGGCCGACGACCGACGAGATGAACACCATGCGACCCCAGCGGGCGCGGAGCATGTTCCGGGTGGCCCGCTTGGCGACGCGGTAGGCGCCGGACAGGTTCGCGTCGACGACCCGGGTGAACTGGTCCTCGCTCATCCGCATCAGCAGGGTGTCGTCGGTGATGCCGGCGTTGGCCACGAGCACCTCGACAGGGCCGTGCGCGTTCTCCACCTCGGTGAACGCGGCGTCGACCTGATCGTTGTCGGTCACGTCGCAGCGGACACCCAGCAGGCCGTCCGGGACGTCCGAGCCGCGGTGGGTGACGGCGACCTTGTCGCCCTGCGCGGCGAACGCCCGCGCGATCGCCAGACCGATGCCACGGTTGCCGCCGGTGACCAGAACGGACCGTCCCACTGATGTGCTCCTACGCTGCCGAATTCGCCGGCGACTCGCCGACCGGACGGCGTGAGGCTATCCGCTACCACCGCGTACGCCCACATCGGACCGGCGGATCACACGGTCCGACGCAGCACAAGAGCGGCGGTTCACAGCAGTGACGCGACGATCTCGTCGATGATCGCCATCTGCTCCTGCAGGCCGACCTCCATGCCGGATCCCAGGATCATGTCGCGGACCGTCTTGCTTCCGGTGTCGGTCAGCAGCCGCACCGTGGTGCAACCGTCGACCTCGGTGAACGTGACCGTGGTGACCGTCGGATCGACGTCCGGACCGCCCTCGAACACCTCGGTGTAGACCAGCCGCTCGTTCGGCACGGCCTCGCGGTACTCGCCGTGGAAGGCCACCTCGGAACCCCCGTGGGCCGTCATCACGAAGCGCCACGCGCCGCCGGGCCGCACGTCCATCTCGATCGCGGTCACCGTGCCACGGCGGCCCGCCCACCAGCGCCGCATCAGGTCGGGCGTGGTCCACGCCCGGTAGACCAGGTGTTTTGGCGCGTCGAACTCACGCGTGATCAGGATCTGTTCGTCACTGGGCAGCGTCACCGTCGCCGTGGCCGTCATCGTCGCTCTCCTTCAGTTCGGTCAGCACGTCGTCGAGCAGCTCGAACCGCTCCGACCACGTCCGTTCGTATTTCTTCACCCAGTCGTGGATGGGTTTGAGGGCGTGCCCGTTGAGCCGGTACAGCCGCTGGCGTCCTTCGTCACGCACGTCGACCGCTCCCACCTCGCGGAGCACCCGCAGGTGCCTGGACACGTGGGGCTGGGCCAGGCCGAGCAGTCGCACCAGGTCGTTCACCGGCCGCTCGCCGTCCGCGAGGAGGTCCAGGATCTCCCGCCTGCGCGGTTCGGCCACCGCGTTGAAAGCGTCCGCCGTGGTCGCCGCTCGTGCCATGCGCACATCGTATATCGATATGGATATGTGTCAAGCGGGTCGTAGGCTGTGGTGCGTGATCATCGGGCTGTTGCATCCGGGCATGATGGGAGCGGCGATCGGCGCGCAACTGGTCGACGGCGGCCACCGGGTGACCTGGTGTCCGGCCGGCCGCTCGCGACGCACCGCGGACCGGGCCGCGGCCGCCGGTCTGCACGAGGTGGGGTCGCTGGCCGAGATGCTCGCCGGCAGCGACATCGTGTTCTCGATCTGCCCGCCCGCCTACGCCGACGACGTCGCCGAACAGGTCGCCGGCCACCGCTTCCCCGGGCTGTTCGTCGAGGCCAACGCGATCAACCCGACGCGGATGGCGACGATCACCGGGCGCATGCACGCCGTCGGCGCGTCCGTCGTGGACGCGGCGATCATCGGACCGCCGCCCGGCGGCACGACACGGACCCGGATCTACCTGTCCGGCCAGCAGTACGGCATCGACACCGTGTACCGGCTGTTCGCCGGCAGCCTGGCCGAGCCGCGCCGGATCGACGAGCGGATCGGGTCGGCGAGCGCGTTGAAGATGGCCTACGGGTCGTTCCAGAAGGCCAGTCGGGCGCTGGCGGCCGTGAGCCACGCGCTGGCCGACGACTTCGGCGTCACACGGCACCTGCTGGCCGAGGCCGAGGACCTGGGCCGCAACGCACTGGTCGACCGGGGTTACTTCGCCGGCATGGCGGCACGCGCGTGGCGCTGGGCGCCGGAGATGGACGAGGTCGCCGCCACGCTGCGCACGGTCGGTCTGCCGCCCGAACTGGTCACCGGCGCGTCAGCGGTGTTCCAGCGGTGGGAATCCGACAAGGACGACACGGACCTGGACAGCGACACGGCACTGCGTCACCTGCGGACCACGTAGCGGCCGACCACCGACGACAGGCTCGGGTTCAGCCGGATCTCGGTGGCCAGCAGGGCCGGATGGGCGAGCCAGTGGTTGCGGGCGTGGTCCGGCCGGCCGTCGAACTCGGCGGGCCAGTCGGCCAGCGGGGTGAAGTCGTCGACCACGACCGTGCCACCGAACGTGAGCCACTCGGCCGGCTCGATCGGCGGCTGGTCGCCCTTGCCCTGGCCGCCGCCGTCCAGCACGAGCAGGTCGAACGGGCCGTGGGCGCGCAGGTCCGGCCAGTCGCCGTGCAGGACGGTGACCCGGTCGTCGTCGGCGAACAGCCGGCCGGCGGTGGCATGGCGGTGGTCGTCCCGTTCGATGCTGACCAGGCGGGTGTTCGGGCCGGCGGCGGTCGCCAGCCAGGCCAGGCCGACACCACAGCCGGTGCCGGTCTCGCCGATCACACCCCCGTCGAGACCGGATGCGAGCAGGTGCAGCAGGCGGCCCTGGTCGGGTTGGCAGGAGTACTCGAAGTCGCCTGCGGCCTCGACGGCCCGCGCGACCAGCGGCGGCAGGTCGGTCTCCGACCGGTGTGCGGCGGTGCCTCCGATCGACATGGCGACCAGCGTCTCACCTGCCCCGTGGAAGGTCATCCGCGTTCCCGGCGTTGACGCTCGTGTGACGGACGTCGTGGTGATCGGGGCCGGCCAGGCCGGCCTGTCCAGCGCGTACTTCCTGCGCCGCGCCGGGCTGGACTTCGCCGTCCTGGACGCGAATCCGGCGCCGGGTGGGGCGTGGCAGCACCGCTGGCCGACGCTGCGGATGGCGACCGTACACGGGATCTTCGACCTGCCGGGCATGCACTTCGACCCACCACCGCCGCGGGCGCCGGCCGCCGACGCCGTGCCCGCCTACTTCGCCGCGTACGAGCGGGAGTTCGGTCTGGACGTGCACCGGCCGGTGCACGTGTCGTCGGTGAGCCGGGAGGACGACGGATTCCTGGTGCGGACCGACCGTGGCGACTGGCGGGCACGGGCGCTGATCAACGCGACCGGCACGTGGGACAAGCCGTTCCTGCCGTGGTATCCGGGCCAGGACTCGTTCCGCGGCCGGCAGCTGCACACGGCAGGCTACCGAGGGCCGGCGGAGTTCACCGGCAAGCGGGTGGTGGTCGTGGGCGGTGGCACGTCGGCGGTGCAGCTGCTGATCGAGATCGCGGCAGTCGCGGACACGACGTGGGTCACGCGCCGGCCGCCGGTATTCCGGGACGGACCGTTCACCGCGGACCACGGCCGGGATGTCGTGGCACGGGTGGACGAACGCGTACGGGCCGGTCTGCCGCCGGCCAGCGTGGTGAGCGTGACCGACCTGGCCCGCACACCGGCCGTGATCGAGGCCGAACGCCGCGGCGTGCTCGACCGGCTGCCGATGTTCGACCGCATCACGCCCGACGGCGTGGCGTGGAACGACGGCCGCTTCGTCGCCGCCGACGTGATCCTGTGGTGCACCGGCTGGCGCGCGGCACTGGACCACCTCGCACCGCTGGGCCTGCGTGGCCACGGCGGTGGCATCGTCATGGACGGCACCCGCGTGGTCGCCGACCCCCGCGTGCACCTGGTCGGCTACGGCCCGTCGGCCAGCACGGTGGGCGCGAACCGAGCAGGCCGCCAGGCCGTACGGGAGATCCGCGACCTCCTGGCGGCCGACATCGCGGTCGCCTGAGCGGCTGTGACTTACGGCAGCCGTTGCCCGATGACCAGCGCGCCCGCGGCTGAGATCAGCGCCAGGATGGTGCCCAGGATCAGCCACGGCTTGCTGGCGTCGGCCTGTTTGGTCTCGTAGCCGATCTGTTGGCCCAGCTTGGTGTAGACCTGTTGCAGCTGGCCCGCGCTGGCCGCTCGGTAGTAGCTGCCGCCGGACAGGTTCGCCACGTTCTGCAGGGAGCCGTCGTCCACCGGGACCGCGACCTGTTCGCCGCCGATGTCCACGACGCCGTGGTCGGTGCCGAACGAGATCGTCGAGATCGGCACGCCCGCCGACTTGGACTGCTTCGCCTGGCTGTACGCGCCGCGCGGGTCGTTCAGGTCCTGCGGGATGGTTTCCTTGCCGTCACTCATCAGCACGATCGCCGCCGGTGGCGGGCCGCTGGGACCGGCGAGGATCTTGCCGAAGCTCTGGATCGCCTGCAGCGACGCGGCGATCGCCTCGCCGGTGGCCGTGGCCTCGGCCAGTTTCAGGCCGCTGATCGCGTCGTCGACCGCCTGGTGGTCCTGTGTCGGGGACACCAGCACCGTGGCCGAGCCGGCGAACGACACCAGACCCAGGTTGATGCCGTTGGGCAGGCCGTCGGCGAACTGCTTGGCGGCCACCTGCGCGGCCTGCAGCCGGTTCGGTGCGACGTCGGTCGCCTCCATGGACAGCGACACGTCGATCACCAGCATCACGGTCGCCCGGTTGCGCGGCACGCGCTGTTGGGACGTGGGGCCGGCCAGCGACACCGTGAGCAACAGCAGCGCGACCACCAGCAGGGCCGCCGGGACGTGCCGCCACCAGCCCTGCCGCTTCGGTGCCACCCGCTCCAGCAGCGCCAGGTTGGTGAACCGCATGATCCGCCTGCGCCGCACCCGCTGCGTGATCAGGTAACCGACGGCCAGCGCCGCCACCGCGATGAGCAGCAGCAGCCACCACGGCGACGAGTATCCGCCCAGGCTCAGGCCGAACATCAGGCCGCTCCTCCCGACCAGCGACGCTTGCGGGCCACCACGAACCGCACGGTGTCCGCGATCCAGTCCGAGTCCGTCCGCAGCACCAGGTGCCCGGCTCCGGCACCGCGGATGGCCGCCGCCACCTCCGACCGGTGCTCCGCCGCGGCGGCCGCGAACTCGCGGCGCAGCAGCGGTGTGGCGTGCACCTCGCGCTGCCGGCCGGACTCCGGGTCGGCCAGCACGATCGTGCCGACCTCCGGCAGGTCCACGTCCCTGGGGTCGACGATCTCCACGCACACCAGCTCGTGCCGGGCGGACAGGCCGCGCAGCGGGCGCTCCCAGTCCAGCGGGCCGAGGAAGTCCGAGACGACCACGGCCAGTCCCCTGCGGCGCGGCGGCCTGCGCAACTGCTCCAACAGTTGCGCCAGGTCGCCACGGGTGCCGGTGGGGGCCGACGGTGTCGTCGCGATCGTGCGCAGCATGGCCCGCGCGTGCGCCAGGCCGCCGCGGGCCGGGACGCGCGTGGTCTGTTCACCGGTGGCGACGACCGCGCCGATGCGGTTGCCGCCACCACTGGTCAGGTGGGTGACCGCGGCCACGGCGCACACGGCCAGGTCGCGCTTCTCGCACACGGCCGTGCCGAAGTCCAGCGACGGCGACAGGTCGACCGCGACCCATGTCTCCAGTTCCCGGTCGGCCACGGTCTCCCGGATGTGCGGGACCGTGGTGCGGGCCGTGACCGCCCAGTCCATCCGGCGCACGTCGTCACCCGGCTGGTAGGGCCGCGCCTCACCCGGCTCGGTGCCCGGACCGGGGACGAGGCCGAGGTGGTTGCCCTGCAGCAGGCCGTCCAGGCGCCGCCGCACGTCCAGTTCCAGTGTGCGCAGGCCGGCCTGCAACCGATCGCCCTGCAATACCGGCGGTGCCCATGCGGGCCGGTCGCCGCCCGTTCCCGGAGTCGGCTCGCTCGTCACCGGATCGCCGGGGCCTGCGGATGTGGCTGGCCCGGGCCCTGCGGGCGCGCCGACACCTGCGGCAGCGGCACCGTCTGGAGCACGCGGGTGATGATGTGGTCCAGCGGCACGCCGTCGGCCAGCGCGTCGTACGACAGGACCAGCCGGTGCCGCAGCACGTCCGGCACGACATCCACCACGTCCTGCGGCAGCACGTAGTCCCGGCCGCGCACCAGGGCCAGCGCCCGCGCGGCCGCGATGATGCCGAGGCTGGCGCGCGGGGACGCGCCGTAGGACACCCAGCCGGCCACGTCGGCCAGGCCGTGGTCGCCGGGCGTGCGGGTGGCGATGACCAGCCGCACGACGTAGTCGACGAGCGCGTGGTGCACGAAGACGCGGGACGCGACGCCCTGCAGTCTGGTCAGGTCCTCGGGGGTGATCGCCTGTTGCGGCACGGGCGGTTCGACGCCCATCCGGTAGACGATCTCCCGCTCCTCCTCGGCCGTCGGGTAGTCGACGACGATCTTGAACAGGAACCGGTCGCGCTGTGCCTCGGGCAGCGGGTAGACACCCTCGTTCTCGATCGGGTTCTGCGTCGCCAGCACGAGGAACGGGCTGGGCACCTTGTAGGTCTCGACGCCGATAGTCACCTGGCGCTCCTGCATCACTTCGAGCAGCGCGCTCTGCGTCTTCGCGGGCGCACGATTGATTTCGTCCGCCAGGAGCAGATGCGTGAATACCGGGCCCTGCACGATGCGCAATGCGCTCGTCGTCGGATCCAGCA
>DASZXM010000504.1:0-2465 GCA_035546415.1 Pseudonocardiaceae bacterium | reverse complement strand
GGCTTGGCGGGGCCCGCCGTGCACGCCGCGACGCAACACGACACGATCACCAGCGCCACGACGCCCAGCCGCACGGTCGGACCTCCTCCAGTCGCCGCCATCACCCTCCGCGACGCGCGTTCCGCGGACCGAACGACGCCGCGATCTCGTCCGCACCCCGGGCCGGCCGGCCCGGGGTGGCACCGCGAGCCGCGTGGTCACGCCAGGGCGGCGGCCTCCGCGATGCGGCGTTCGGCCAGTGTGTCGGCCGCGGCCACCGGGGACACGCCCCGTTCGTCGGCCAGTTCGAGGATTCGCTTCGTGGTGCCGCGGATCTCCCGGACCTTCGCCTCGGCCCGGCTGAAGTCGAAGCCGTGCAGTTCGTCGGCCACCTGGATCAGGCCGCCGGAGTTGACGACGTAATCCGGTGCGTAGAGGACGTCCCGGTCCTGGAGGAGCTTCGCCACGCCGCTGTCGGCCAGCTGGTTGTTGGCGGCGCCGCAGACGATCGCGGCCGTGAGCGTGTCGACCAGTTCGGGTGTGAGAACGCCGCCCAACGCGCACGGGCAGTACACGTCGAGGTCCGCCGCCACCAGCGCGGCCCGGTCGACGGCCACCTCGACCTCGGGGTGCAGGGCAACGGTCCTGGCCAGCGCCTGTTCGTCCACATCGGACACCAGGACGGACGCGCCCGCCGACACCAGGTGCTCGACGAGCCGGCTGCCCACCTTGCCGACCCCTTCGACACCGATCCGGCGGCCGGCCAGGTCCGTGTGGCCCCAGCGGTGCTCGGCGGCCGCCCGCAGGCCTTCGAGCACGCCCAGCGCGGTGAGGATCGACGAGTCGCCGGCACCGCCCGACCGGCCCGTGACGTACGGGCATTCCGTCGCGACGATGTCCATGTCGGCCGAGTAGGTGCCCACGTCGCAGGCTGTGATGTACCGGCCGCCGAGGCTGGCGACGAACCGGCCGTAGTCGCGCAGCAGTGCCTCGGACCTCACCGTCGCCGGGTCGCCGATGATGACCGCCTTGCCGCCACCCAGGTCCAGCCCGGCCAGCGCGCTCTTGTACGTCATGCCCTCGGCGAGGCGCAGGACGTCGGTCAGCGCCTCCTGCTCGTCCCGATAGGGGTAGAACCGGGTACCGCCCAGAGCCGGACCGAGCACCGTCGAGTGGATCGCGATGATCGCCTTCAACCCGCTGTGTTCGTCCTGGCAGAACACCACTTGCTCGTGATGGTGTCCACTGTCGAAGATCGTCTGCACCGTTCCTGTTCCTCCTGGCACCGCCCTGGTCAGGCCGTGCCGAACTCTTGGCCGATGATGTCGAAGAGTCGTACGGACACGCCGGTGAGGTGGTGTCATCCCCGCCGCCGTGGCACTGACCGTACCCCCGGGCGGCCACGGGTCGTCGCCGGTGTCAACGTATCGGGCAAGCGTCGCCGGACCGGCGGAGTCCTCAGCCGGTCAACTCGTCTACCGAGCCGGACGCGTAGTGGACGTCGAACTCGGCCCGGCCGAGCGCGGCGACCAACCGGTTCCGCAACGCCACCTGCTCGGCCGCGTCGTCGGGGTCCAGGACCTCGCCCCGCTCGGCCAACAACGCCTCGGCCACCGCGAGCAGCCGCACGGCGCGCGGCCGGTCGCCGTCGACGTCCGCCAGCACCGCCGCGTCGAGCGCGACATACGGGATCAGGGCCGCCATGCCCCGCTCCAGCGCCTGCCGACGCGCCTCGCCGAACAGCCGCCGCGCCTGTTCCACGTCGCCGGCGTGCAGTTCGACGTAGCCCAGGTTGTGCTGTTCCGACGCCACGATGTCGGCCAGGCCGAGCGACCTGCTCAGCGTGATGCTCTCGCCGTACAGCGCACGCGCGGCGTCGGCGTCACCGGACATCCGGGCCAGGGCCGCCAGGACGTGCGTCGGCACGCGTTCCAGGCTCCGGTCCCCGGCGCGGCACGCGGCGTCCAGCGCCGCCGTGCCCAGGTTCCGGGCGGTGGCCAGGTCGCCGTCGCGGACGGCGACACGCGCCAGCATGCACAGCGCGTCGACCTCGGCCGCCAGGTCGCCGGCCGGGTGGGCCCGGTCCAACTCCTGCCGGCTCAGCCGGGCCACGACCTCCGTGTCGCCACGGCGGAAGGCCGCGAACGCCTCGTCCCGAAACCCCATCGGACCTCCGCCACCGTCGCTGCCGCCAGCACGCTACCGGGTGGTTCGCCAGGCCGTCGGACAACTCATAACGGTGGTGTCCGCGGGCGCTCAGGTGCGGCGGTAGGGCACCTCCTCCAGCACCGTGCCCGCCGCGTCCCGGGTGACGAGGACAGCACCGCTGGCATCCTCGCCGAGGCGGACCTGGCCGGGAATGATGAACGTGTCCCCGTCGATCACCCCGTCGCTGTCCGGCTTTTCCCTGCGGCGCAACGTGATCGACGCGACCCGCGAGTCCCGTACCAGGCCGACGACCGCCACCGTGTCGCTCGAACCGTTCC
>DASZXM010000503.1:0-2272 GCA_035546415.1 Pseudonocardiaceae bacterium | reverse complement strand
CGGGCGTTCGCGGATGGCGAAACTCCAAGATCGCCGCGCGTGTCGACCTCTCGGCGAGACGCGGCCGCTGTGGCCCGCGCTCTGCCCCCGCGCGTGCTGCACCTCGCGCCGGCCTCGTCGGCGCGGTCGCGGGTCGCGTCGTGTGCTGGCGGCGTCGGCGCGCTGCCCCTGCGACGGTGCCCTTGGCGCTGCATCGTGCGCTGCGCCCGCTTTGGCGAGCTGCCCAGCCTCCGAGCCCGCCCGGCCCTCCGCGCCGCACTCCGCGCCACCCTGCTCACGCGTGCTGCTCGCTGTCGGCGCGCTGCATCCCCGCGCCGCGCTTGCCGCTGTCGGCGCGTCGCATCCCGAGCCGCCCTGCCGTCACCCGCCGCCCACCCCGGGCCTTCCGATGGCACCGCCGCCACGCGGCTGTGATCCGCAGCACACAACCGTCTCCGATGATCCACTACCGCCCCGTTGACCACGTCGGATTCGCCCTGGTTCGCGTACACTCGTTTTTCGGATTCGTGCGACAGTCGCGTACCCTGGAGCGGCTGTGCGCGGGAACGTCCCGACACCTACATCGCACGGCACCCGAAACCAATGCCTCATCACCGTTCTTCGTCCGCGCGCCCGGCAACGGCCGGTCCCTGGGTCATCGACACCCGTGACCTGGGCCGACGTCCGGGTCACAGTCGTCGCTACGAGCGTTCCGCCACCTTCGACCACGAGATCGGGTTCGAGCCCGTCGTGTCCGTGCCTACCGATCGGGTCGTCACGTTCGACGTGTTGTTGGAGTCCGTCGTCGAAGGCGTGTTGGTGTCCGGTACCGCGTCCGTGGACATGGACGGCGAGTGCGCGCGCTGTCTCGACCAGCTGGTCGAGCGGGTGGACGTGGAGTTCACCGAGCTGTTCGCCTACCCGGACAGTGCGACCGACTCCACCACCGACGACGACGAGGTCTTCCGGCTCGTGGACGATCTCGTCGACCTGGAGCCGGTAATCAGGGACGCCGTGGTGTTGGCGTTGCCGCAGGCACCGCTGTGCTCGCCGGACTGTGAGGGGCTGTGCCCCGAGTGCGGTGGCCGGTGGGCCGTTCTCGGTCCCGACCACGGGCATGAGATGATAGACCCTCGCTGGGCCGCTTTGCAGGAACGGTTCGGTGCCCAAGTGACGAACGAGGAGAACTAGTCGTGGCCGTCCCGAAGCGGAAGATGTCCCGCGCGAACACCCGTGCGCGCCGGTCGCAGTGGAAGGCGTCCGCCCCCACGCTGGTCGAGTGCAACAACCGCGCCTGCCGCGCGCAGAAGCTGCCCCACGTGGTGTGCCCCACCTGCGGTACGTACGACGGTCGCCAAGTTGTCCAGCCGGCCTGATCGGACGGCCCCACGGTCGTGATTCGCCATGGGGGGTAAGAGCTCGCGAGGCGAGCGCGCCGACAGGGGCCCGCTGCTCGAAGCGCTCGGTGTCACAGTGGACGCCGAGCTGTTGACGCTGTCCCTGACCCACCGCTCGTACGCCTACGAGCACGGCGGCCTGCCGCCGAACGAGCGGTTGGAGTTCCTGGGAGACGCCGTGCTCGGCGTCGTCGTCACCGAACACCTGTACCGGGCTCACCCGACGCTGCCCGAGGGCAAGCTGGCGAAGCTGCGGGCCAGTGTCGTCAACATGAACGCACTGGCCGGCGTCGCCCGCGGCCTCGGCGACGGTGGTCTGGGCGCCTACCTGCTGCTGGGCAGGGGCGAGGAACTCACCGGCGGACGGGACAAGGCGAGCATCCTCGCCGACGGCCTGGAAGCCGTGATCGGTGCCGTCTACCTCGAGCACGGACTGGACGCTGCCCGCGCACTGGTGCACCGCCTGTTCGACCAGCTGCTGGCCGAGGCGCCGCGTCGCGGTGCGGGCCTGGACTGGAAGACCAGCCTGCAGGAACTCACCGCGGCCGCCGGTCTCGGCGTGCCCGAGTACCTGGTCGACGAGTCCGGTCCGGACCATCGCAAGGAGTTCACCGCGACGGTCGTGGTCGCCGGCAACAGTTACGGCGCGGGTGACGGCAAGACGAAGAAGGAAGCCGAACAGAAGTCCGCCGAGGCGGCGTACAACGAGCTGTACACCAAGCTCGCCGCCGCCAACCCGGACGCGACGCCCAACGGCGACCAGCCCGCGGACACCACCGGCCTCCCGCACGCCGACCATCCGGCCGACGCCGAGCACCCGGCCGACGGGCGCGGCACACCGGCCTCCGGTGTCAACCAACCCGCCAACGACGCCCCGGCCACCGAAACCGACTGAC
>DASZXM010000502.1:0-18387 GCA_035546415.1 Pseudonocardiaceae bacterium | reverse complement strand
CTGATGACACTGACCGGCATGGTGGTGCTGCTCGTGATCGAGCACATCGCCGGCGTGGCGCCACCGCGCGACGCGCCCTCGTGGACCACAACGCTGACGATGCTGGTCGGAGGCGGTTCGTTCGTCCTGTCGTGGGAGATGCTCGCGGTCCATTTCGCCCACCTGGACGACGTGCTCGCCCTAGCCCTGCTGGCCGCGGCGGCTCTGGCGGTGACGTACGGCTCCCCCACGTTGGCCGGCGTGTGCGTCGGCCTCGCCTCCGACGCCAAACCCTGGGCGTTGGCGTGCGCCGCACTGCTGCTCGCGTTCCACGGACGGGCACGGTGGCGTGCCCTCACCACCGGCGCGATCGTGGTCGTGCTGGCGTGGGCCCCGTTCGTACTGGCCGACCCGCGAACGCTGCACGCGGCGGCGAGCTTCGCGATCCCGAACGTGCCCGCGTCCGGCTTGCGCGCACTGGGCGTGACGGTGGCGTCCACCCCGAGCTGGGACCGGCCGGTGCAGATCGCACTCGGCTGCCTGCTCGGCGCGGCCGCGGTAGCCCGCGGCCGCTGGCCAGCCGTCCTCGCACTGGGCATCGGCGCGCGCATCGCACTGGACCCCAGTGTGTACACGTACTACACGGCCGGTCTGGCGCTCGGAGTCCTCTGGTGGGACCTCGTCGCCCACCGCCGCCCGATACCGCTGCTGAGCACGCTGTGCTTCACAGGCATCACACTGGTCCTGGTGATCACTCACAACGCCAGAACGCTGGGCGAACTGCGTCTGTGGACCGTCCTGGTGGCAACGGTCGTCATGCTCGCCGGGCGAACCTCCCTCCGGACACCGGACCACATCGATGTCGGGCGGTAGCGACCGTGCGGCACCGGGCGTCCCCTCACCCGGTGGCCGTCGGGATCGGGCTGTGGACGTTGTCGATCGGGCCCCGCTGGATGAAGTCGTGCGCCGACGAGCCCGCGTCGAAGCAGCTTCCGCTGACGTAGACGGTGGCCGTCGGGTGGAAGCTGCCGTGGGGGCCTGCGCCCTGCTCGTCGTCGAACTCCACCAGTCGCAGGTCAAGGCCACCGCGTTGCCCGGCGTAGTAACGGGCCTGAGCCGACGGCCCGGTCACCGGCCGCGGTTTCCAGCCGGCCGCGGTGATCGTCGTGATGACCCGACCGGCGAAGACCGGGAAGGAGACCGCATGGCTGAAGGGGAGCGTCTCCTGCGACGCGGTGTACTGCACCATGGTCTTGCCGCTGCTGGTGGCCAGCGGGTCGTTGCTGCCGCAGGACTCGTAGTCGCCGAGGACGAGCGCCGTCCACCCGACGCCGGTGCGCTTCAGCTGGTCGCGGAGCTGCTCGGCCGCGGGCAGCACAGCCGACCGCTCCTGACGCGCCTGGTCGTTCGGGTCCGGCGACGAGGAACAACCCGCCACCACGGCGACAACAGCCGTGCAGGCCACCACGAGGGCGACAATGCCGAGGGGTCGCGCCATCGTGTCCATGTGTGATCAGGCCCCAGGTTGTCGAACGCCGTGTGATCGGCCATCGCCGATGATCGTATGCCGGTCCGGGGTCATCGGGGAACCGGATCGCGTCGGACACGACGACGTCCGGATCGTGCGGGGTGTCAGTCCGCCGTCATCCGCAGGTTGGCCAGGATCTTCGCCGGAAGCGGATCCGTGTCCGGGAGGTCCAGCTCGGCGATGACGTTCAGTGCTCGGCGCCACGTGTGGTCGGCCGCTTCCGGGTCGCCTGCCGTGTGCTGGGTGTCGCCGAGGCCGGCCAGGCTCGTGGCTTCGCTGCGGCGGACGCCGGAGAGGCGGAACAGCCGGATCGCCCTGCGGTAGCAGTCGACGGCCTGGTCGTACTGGTGGGCGTGATGGCGGATGTAGCCGAGGCTGTCCCAGATGTGTGCCTGGCCGTTGATGTCGCCGATCTCCTCGGCCAGCGGCAGTGCCTGCTCGCAGTTCTGCCTGGCCTCCTCGTAGCGGCCCAGTTGCGCGCTGCACCAGCCGAGTTGGTTGAGCGCGGCGGACCGGCCCGCCTGGTCGTCGATCGCCTGGTAGTGGGCGAGGCTGTGTTCGGCGTGGTGGCGGGCCTGTTGGTAGTCGCCCTGGGCCGAGGACATGCGGGCCAGGTGCAGCCGGGTGCGGGCCAGGCCTGCGTCGTCGCCCAGTGCCGTGAACAAGTCCAGGGCGCGCGCATAGTGCTCGCGGGCCGAGTCGAGGCGGCCGAGCCGGTCCTCGGCGAGGCCCAGACCGCGGTGCGCGGCGGCCTGGCCGGTCACGTCCGCCTGGCGCTCGGCTGCGGCCAGGGCCGTCGTCTGTATCTCCGCGAGCTGGCGCCAGTAACCGTTGCAGTCCACGAAGGTCGTCAGGTTCGCGGCCAGCTGCCACGCGTCGGTGTCGGAGGCGTGGCGGACCAGCATCACCAGGATCGCGCGTTCGGCGCGCAACCAGGCCGCCGCCGCGTCGTGCGACGGTGGACTCTCCGCAGCCGAGTGCGGTGCGGGCGCCGGGAGCGTCATCGGCCGGTGTTGCGGAGTGAGCACGGTGTCGGCGGCGCGGGCGGTGTGCAGGTAGTGGTCGTACATCCGGCGGCGTGCCAGGCGGGTTTCCCGCCGTCGTCGGCCATCGCCAGTTCGGTGGCGAAGTCGCGGAGCAGGTCGTGGACGACGTACCTGCCCGGGGTGTGCTGGGTCAGCAGGCAGCCGCGGACCAGTTCGTCCAGCAGCGGGCGGACACGCTCGACCGGCAGCCCGGCCAGGCCCGCCACGGCCGGTTCGGCGATGTCCGGGCCGGGATGCACGGCCAGCAGCCGGAACAACCGAGCGGTGTCCGGGCTGAGCGCCCGATACGACCAGGAGAACACCGCGCGTATCCGGGTGGCCTGCTCACCACCGTCCAGGAAGTCCAAGCGACGGCAGGATTCCCGGAGTTCCTCGGCGAAGACGGCCAGCGGCAGGTGCGACCGCGTCGCGGCACGGGCGGCCACGATCGCCAACGCCAGTGGCAGTCCCGCGCACCGGGCGACGATCTGCGCCACTGCCACGGGTTCGGCCAGCACGCGACGCATTCCCAGTCGATTGGTGAGCAGCGCCTGTGTCTCCACGGCGTCGAGCACGTCGAGCGTCAGCAGGTGGGCGCCTTCGGTCACGGCCAGGCCGGTCAACTGGTTGCGGCTGGTCACCAGCGCCAGGCTGCCGGGCGCACCGGGCAACAGCGGACGGGCGTGCTCGGCGTCGCGGGCGTTGTCCAGCACGACGAGCACGCGCCGGTCGGCCAACAGCGTCCGGTACAGCGCGGACTGCGCATCCAGGCTGGGCGGGATGTTCGTGGGCGGCACGCCGAACGCGTCCAGGAAACCGCGGATCGCGGCCGCCGGGGCGAGAACCGCGCCTTCCGGGTCGAACCCGCGCAGGTTCACGTAGAGCTGCCCGTCGGGAAACGCCGATCGGGCCCGGTGCGCCCAGTGCACGGCAAGGGCCGTCTTGCCGACCCCGGCGGTGCCCGACATCCCGTAGACGATGGTGGGCTGCCCGGGTGTGGTGGCGGCGTCCAGCACGTCCAGTTCACGGTCCCGGCCGGTGAAGCCGGCGATGTCGGCGGGCAGCTGCGCCGGGCGGAGGTGCCGCTGTCCGGTCGCGTACGCACCGGGGCCGGACAGCTGTGGATCGTGGTCCAGGATCTGCCGGTGGATCTCGACAAGCCTCGCCGACAGATCCACGCCGGCCAGTTCGACGAGCGCGGTGCGGGCGCGCAGAAAGGCTTCCAGCGCCTCGGGTTGGCGACCCGCCCGGTACAGCGCGATCATCAGCTGCCCCCACAGCCGGTCGTGCCCCGGGTACTGGTCGGTCAACTCCAGCAACTGCCCGACCAGGGTGTCGCCGGCGCCGGTGGCCAACTGCGCGTCGATGTGGTCCTCGGTTGCGGTCAGCCACACCTGCCGCAGCCGGGTCGCCTCCGTGCGCAGAGCGGCGATGTGGACGAACTCGCCGTACGCGTCTCCCCGCCACAGGGCAAGACACGCGGACAGATGTTCCATCGCACTCGCCGGCCGACCGGCGGTCAGCTCGGCGCGGCCGGACGCGGCCAGTTGCTCGAACCTCGTGACGTCCACGAGATCCGGCGGCAGCCGCAGTTGGTAGCCGGCAGGATGTGTGGTGATCAGCTCGTCCCCGCCGAACGCCGACGCCAGCCGGCCGCGAACCCGCGACACGTACGTCCGCGTCGTGCGGTGGGCGTCCGGCGGCGCGTCCACGCCCCACAGCGCGTTCACCAGGGCGCCGACGCTCACGACCCGACCGACCTCGGCGGTCAGCAGCGCGACGAGCGCACGCAGTCGCGGCCCGCCCACGTCCCGTGACCGCCCGCCGGCCCACACCTCCAGCGGCCCGAGGACGTGAATCCCCGTCCGACCGTCGGCAACGCTGGTCCAGGTATCGGGCGCCCCGCGGCCCGCACAGCAACAACGCTCATCGGCCCCCCAGGGTCCGAACGTCCCTTCCCTGACAGTACGAACGAAGTCCGTCAAAGGATTGGCCACGCGGCGGTGGGAAGGCCGGGCATCGCCGCCGACGGCCGGGAGTGCCTCAGGGTTTGCGGCCGACTCCGCCGACGATGGCGACCGGTTTGGGCGTGCCCCACGCGTTGGGTTCGGCGCGCCACTGGGAGCAGGACACCACGCCGGGTTCGATCAGGTCCAGACCGTCGAAGAAGTGCATGACCCGGTCGACGGTGCGCTGGGTGAGCTTGGGGGTGCCGTTCTCGTTCCAGAACGCGACCGCCGCGTCCATCTCGGGCATCGACGGATCGGTGATGGTGTGCGACAACACCAGATAGCTGCCCGACGGCAGGGCGTCCATCAGCCTTCCGACGGTCCCCAGCGCCTCGGCTTCGTCCTCGATGAAGACCACCACACCGAGCAGCATGAGGCCCACCGGTTCGCTGAAGTCGAGCGTTTTCGCCGCGCGCTCCAGGACGGTGTCCACGTCGCGCAGGTCCGCGTCGATGTAGTCGGTGGCACCGCCGGGTGCGCTCGTCAGCAACGCCCGCGCGTGGACCAGCACGAGCGGGTCGTTGTCCACGTATGCGACACGCGACTCGGGGGCGATCCGCTGGACGACCTGGTGCGTGTTGTCGACGGTGGGCAGGCCGGTGCCGATGTCCAGGTACTGCCGGATACCGGCCTCGGCGGCCAGGTACGTCGCCGCACGGCCGAGGAACGCGCGGTCGCCACGGGCGTAGTCGATGATGCCTGGATGCAGGCGCTGGATCTGGTCGCCGACGACCCGGTCGACCGGGTAGTGGTCCTTGCCGCCCAGCCAGTAGTTCCAGATCCGTGCCGAGTGTGCCTGGCTGGTGTCGATCTCCGGCGCGGGTCGCGTGTCGGCGCCGTCGTCGCTGTGGTCGGCCACTGTCATCCCCTGCTGAGTCCGGCGGGTGCGCTGAACATGATAGATCTTCGACGCAGGTCAGTACTCCGCGACCAGCGCGGCCAGGAAGTCGCGGGTGCGTTCGGGAGTGTGGGCCTGTATCGCGAGCCGGTTCATCACGCTGCTGTACTGGTCGACGTCGGACTGCTTGTCCAGGTACAACGCGCTGGTGAGCTGTTCGAGGTACACGATGTCGGGCAGTTCGGGCGCCGCGAACCGCAGGATGGCGAATCCGCCACCGGCCGCGGCGTGTCCGCCTGCCTCGTAGGGCACGACCTGGATGGTGACCGTCGGCAGTTCGCCGACGCGCAGCAGATGCTCGATCTGGCCGCGCAGCACGGCCCGGCCGCCGTACGGCCTGCGCAGCGCCGCCGCGTCGACGACCAGCCAGACCGCGGGGGCGTCGGCGGCGGTGAGGATGCGCTGCCGGTCCATCCGCAACGCGACCCGCGACTCGACGTCGTCGTCCGGCTCACCGGTGTGCGCGAGCCGGATGACGGCCCGCGCGTACTCGGCCGTCTGCAGCAGCCCGGGCACGAACTGCGGCTCGTAGCCGCGGATCAACGCCGCGGCCTGCTCCAGTCCCAGGTACGTCTCGAACCATGTCGGCAGCACGTCGCTGTACTGGTGCCACCACCCCGGGGTGTTGGCCTGCTGCGCCAGCGCCAGGAACGCCGCGCGCTCGTCCTGGTCCTGCACTCCGTACAGCGTCAGCAGGTCCAGCAGGTCGCGTTGCTTGGAACCGACCCTGCCCAGCTCCAGCCGGCTGATCTTGGCGTGCGAGCCGCGAATCGCCGCACCTGCCGCTTCCAGGCTGATCCCGCGGCTCTCCCGCAACCGGCGCAGTTGGCTGCCCAACGCCATCCGCAGCACCGTGGGACCCTGCCGCGGCGAGGTCGCGGGGGAACGACCCGGCGTGTCGTCCCCATCCGATCTCGCAGTGATCATGATCATGCCTTCCCCAGCGACGGACGGCCAACAGTGTGACATCCGACCGCCGGGGAGCGCACCGTCACATGTCCGCCACATCGGTCCGGCGGCCGACATCCCGCCCGGTCGCCCAGTCGTCGCTACGCGCCGCGACGACCAGCGCGTGGAAGAACGCGGGCGGCACGGCCAGCACCCCACCGTCCGGGCACCGGGAGTTGCGCACGCCGATCCGGTCGGCGGCCAGGACCGCGACCTCGACACAGTTGCCGTTGGGGTTGCTGGCCCGCGCCTTGCGCCATCGGGGCGCGTCCGGCTGGGACGCCGGGGTAGCACCCGGGTCGGTTCGCATGATCGTTCGCTCCACTGATCGTTCACCGTGTGTTCATGTGCAGCCGCACACGGCCCACAGGAACCTGAATCCATGCGCTGACCAGGCCGAACACTGCACACAGCCATCCTACCTTGATCGACTGTACGTGCATTTGCCTGTGCATCAGTTATTGCATCGGCACGTGCGGCCTGACAAACTCACACGAGTCGGGCAAGGAGGCCGCACGCATGCACGAGACGGTCCACACGCCGGTGACCATCACACGGTCCACCGCGGCGACGCCCGCCGACCGTGTCGAACCCACCGACGACGTGGCCGGCCTACTGCGCGCCCTGATGGCCCTGGGGTTCCGCTTCGCGCATCCCAGACACCCCGACGGCGCGATCGCGGCCGTGGTGGGCGTCCGGGCCCACGACAACGTCGTCGACCTCGTCCAACTGCTCGGTGAACGCGACGCCGACGCCGTCCGCATCCCGGGCGACGAAGCGAACATCCTGTCGCCCCGGCGCGTGCTCTGGCGCGCGACCGGCCCCGCACACAGCGTCCTGCAACAGGTCCTCGACCTCGGCGACACCGGGATCGCGCGGAACATCGCCGAGGCCAGGCAGAGCGGCTGCTGGATGTCCATCGGCCCGCGCCGTGCGGTCTGGCTGCCGGCGGTCCCGTAGCGCTCGGCACGTGATGCGGACCGCCCGGCACAGCCGGGCGGCAGTCGCCATTGTTCGGGGCGCGCGACATTTGACGTAGCCGGCGTCGCACCCGGGTCCGATGTTCGCGGCGACACACGGGCCTACTCTGTGCGTTCGCTCGCTACCGGTCCGCGCACAAAGGAGTTCGCCGTGACCTCGACGCGCACGCCCGACCGACTGTCCAAGCGGAGCCTTTTCGCCGCGAGTTTCGTCGGCACATCGATCGAATGGTACGACTACTACATTTTCGGTACGGCGGCCGCACTGGTGTTCGGCACGCTGTTCTACCCGAAGTTCTCCAGCACGGCCGGCACGCTCGCGGCGTTCGCCACCTTCGCGGTCGGTTTCGCCGCCCGTCCGCTGGGTGCCGGAGTCATCGGGCATTTCGGCGACCGCATCGGGCGCAAGGGAATGCTCGTGCTGACCCTGCTGCTGACCGGCGGTGCCACCTTTCTGATCGGTGTGCTGCCGACGTTCGCGGCGATCGGCGTCGGGGCGCCGATCCTGTTGGTGGCACTGCGCCTGCTGCAAGGGTTCGGGGTCGGCGGTGAATGGGGCGGCGCGGTGCTGATCGCCACCGAGAACGCCTCGCCCGGCCGTCGGGCGCTGTACGGCAGCTTCGCCCAGTTCGGCGTGCCGATCGGCGTGCTGACGTCGAACCTGGCGTTCCTCGCCGTCTCCGGCATGTCCGACGACAGTTTCCTCGCGTTCGGCTGGCGCATTCCGTTCCTGATCAGCATCGTGCTCGTCGTCGTCGGCTTCGTCGTGCGCACCAGGCTGCGGGACGCACCCGAGTTCCAGAAGGTCAAGCAGGCGGGCGAGGTCAGCAGGGTTCCGTTCGCCGAACTGGTCCGCCGCCATCCGCGCAACCTGATCCTCGCCAGCCTCGCCTCCATCGCGGCGCCGGCCGTCGGCTACACCGTCATCCTGTACATGCTCACGTACGGGACCACCGTCGTCGGGTTCACGCGGTCGACGCTGCTGGCCCTGATCCTGTCGTCCACGGCGGTCTGGATCGCCGCGATCGTCGCGTCGGCCGCCATCGCCGACCGCGTCGGCGCGAAGCTCGTCTACCTGGTCGGCACGGTCACCGCGGTCATCCTGCCGCTGCCGATGTTCGCGCTCGTCAACACCGGCAACCCGTGGCTCGCGCTGATCGCCTTCATCGCCGCCGCCATCGTGCAGGGCATCATGGCGGGCGCCCAGGGCGGGCTGTTCACCGAGATCTTCGACGTGCCGGTCCGCTACAGCGGGGTCTCGGTGGCCTACCAGATCGGCGGCATGGCCGGTGGTGCGGTCACCCCGCTCGTCGCGACGGCGCTGTATGCGTCGTACCACTCGTCGACGCCGATCGCGCTCTACGTCGCCGGGATCGGACTGGTCAGTCTCGTGGGCGTCGCCGGGATCCGCCACCGAACGTCGCACGGGAGTGCGGAGCCGGCGTCGGCGCGGGGTGCGGAGTCACCGGCGCGGTAACACGATGTCGGGCCGGGCGTGGTGGAAAGGCGCTCAGCCGGCCACCAACCCGGCGACCGCCGGCAACTGCGCCGGATCGGCCAGCGCCGAACCCAACGCCACCACGTCCGCGCCCGCGTCCAGGAAATCACGCGCGTTACGCGAGTCGATCCCGCCGGTGGCCACGATCCGGATCCTCGGGAACGGGCCACGCAGCGCGCGCACATACCCCGTGCCCAGTTCGCTGGCCGGAAACAGCTTCAGCCACGTGTGGCCGCCGCGCAGCGCCGCCTGGACCTCGCTGGGCGTCGCCACACCCGGCGGGTGCGGCATACCGGCCCGCCGCGACCGCTGCGCCACCTCGGGGTCGTGGCCCGGCGCGACGGTGAAGACCGCCCCCGCCGCCCGCGCCGCATCGACCTGGTCGGCCGTGTAGACCGTGCCGGCGCCGATCGCGTGGCCGTGCGGTCGGGCGGCGGCGACGGCGGCACGCAGCGACTCGACCTGTTCGGGCACCTCGATCGGTACCTCGACCGCCGTGACGCCCAACGCCCACGCCTGCTCGGCCACCTCGACCGTCCGGTCCGGACCGAAGCCGCGCAGGATGGCCAGCAGTGGCCGGCCGGCGAACAGGTCGTCGAAGAAGTCGGTCATCACGGTCTCCCGTCCCACCCGGGTCGTTCCACGGACAGGTCCAGCCGGGACCAGTCCTCTTCGGACAATGCGACGCACTCCCGGAGCCGGGCCCGGGACGGCAGGTGCGCGTGGTCGCTGCGCACGCTCAGCGCCGCCGCCGCCACGAGGTGGCCCAGCCGCAGCCGGGCACGGTCGTCCTCGTCCTCCAGGACACCGGCCAGGTAGCCGGCGGCGAACGCGTCGCCCGCGCCGACCGGCTCCACGACCGTGACCCGGGGCGTCGGGACGAACACCTCGTCCGTGCCGAAGCTGTGCGCACCGATCGCGCCGTCCTTCACCACGACCGTCGCCGGCTTGGGCAGCAGGTCGCGGACGTCGGCCGGTGTCGTGCAGTCCCACAGCTTCTGGGCCTCGTCGAACCCGACGAACACCAGGTCGGCGGCGTCCGCGATCTCGGCCAACACGACGGCGGCCTCGTCCACCGGCCACAGCTTGGGCCGGTAGTTCACGTCGAAGCTGACCAGGCGGTCCGGGTCGGGCCGTTCCCGCACCGCCGTGCGCACCAGATCGCACGCGGACCTGGACAGCGCCGCCGTGATGCCCGACAGGTGCAGCACCCGCCCGCCCGCCACCAGCGGGTCGTCCAGCGTGGCAGGGGTGAGCTCCGCGGCGGGCGACTGTTCGCGGTAGTAGTGCACCGTGGTCCGACCCGCACCCGGGTCCTTCAGGTACAGCCCGGTGCGGCCGCCGGGCACCCGCGCCACGGCGCTCGTGTCCACTCCGGACTCGGCGAGCTGGCGCAGCACGAGGTCACCGAACGGATCGTCGCCCAGCCTGCTGACCCAGCGCGCCCGGTGGCCCAGTTCGACCAGGTACACCGCCACGTTCGACTCCGCGCCGCCGATGTGCACGGCCAGCGTGGCCGCCTCGGCCAGCGGCACCGAGTCCGGTGGCACGAGCATCACCATGGTCTCGCCGATGGTGACCACGTCGGGTGTTCCGGTCATCGACCGAGCCAGCCGCCGTCGACGGGGACCAGGGCACCGTGCACGTAGTCCGACGCGCGCGACGCGAGGAACACGGCCACGCCCGCCAGGTCGTCGGGTGTGCCCCAGCGACCGGCCGGGATGCGCTCCACGATGGCCCGGCTGCGATCCGGGTCGTCCTGCAGCGCCTGGGTGTTGTCGGTGGCGATGTAGCCGGGCACGATCGCGTTGACGTTGACGCCCCGGGACGCCCACTCGTTGGCCAGCGCCCGGGTCAGCCCCGCGATGCCGGACTTGGCCGCCGTGTAGCCGGGCACGAACACGCCGCCCTGGAAGCTGAGCAGCGACGCGGTGAACACGACCTTCCCCGCGCCCCTGGCCAGCATGGCGGCGCCGATCTCGCGGGTGAGGGCGAACTGGGCGGACAGGTTCACCGTGAGCACGTGGTCCCACATGTCGTCGGCGTGTTCGGCGGCCGGCCGGCGCGCGATGGTGCCCGCGTTGTTCACCAGGATGTCCAACGGCCGGTCGCGGCCTGCCATGCGCCTGCCGAAGTCCCGCACGGCGTCGCGGTCGGCGAAATCGACCCGGTGTCCCTCGAACGACCTACCGTGCGCGGTGACCCTGCGCTCCACGTCGCTACCCGACTCCTCCAGGTGCGCGCTGGCCGCCACGACGTCGGCACCAGCGGCCGCGAACGCCTCGGCGATGGCCAGCCCGATGCCCCTGCGGGCGCCGGTGACGAGCGCGACCTTGCCGGTCAGGTCGAACAGCCCCTGCCCCGTAACCACTCTCTCGGTTCCTTCCTCTGCACCGGCGCCCCAGGGGCCCGGTGACGTCCATGGTCGCGCGGCGGTCAGCCGGCCTGGCAGTCGATCAGCACCTTCATCACACTGCCCTTGGCCGACAGCGCCGCGAACGCGCCCGCGGCCGCCGGCAGCGGATCGACCCGGGAGATCAGCTCGGCCGCCGGCACGACCCCGTCGGCGATGAGTGTCACGGCATGCTCGAAGTCGTCCCGCTGGTAGAGGCGGGCGCCGACGAGCGACAGTTCACGCCAGAAGAACCGGTGCAGGTCGACGGGCCGGGGCCGCACGTGGATGGCGACCAGGCAGAGCGTGCCGCGCACCGCGAGCGAGTCGACCGCCGTGGCCAGCCCGGCCTCGGCGCCGGACACCTCGAACGCGATCCGCGCACCCGCGCCGCCGGTCCACGTGTCGATCTCCGCGGCCACGTCGACCGCGTTCGGGTCCAGCGTGCGGAACCCGACCCGCTCCGCCAGCGTCCTGCGGTACGCGTCGGTCTCCACCAGCACCACGTCGGCGCCGAACCGCCGGGCCACGACCGCGATGAGCAGGCCGACCGGGCCACCGCCGACGACGAGCGCGGTGTCACCGGGCCGCACTCCGGCGCGCCGCACGTCGTGCACCGCCACCGCTGTCGGCTCGACGAGCGCGGCGTGCTCCAGCGACACGTCGTCGGGCAGCCGGATCAGCGTGCGTTCGGGCACCACCCAAGACTGCTGCATCGCGCCCGGCGAGTCGATGCCGATGAACGTCAGCCGCTGGCACACGTGCCAGTTGCCCCGCACGCACGCCGAGCACTCGCCACACCAGTCCAGTGGCATCACGGTCACCGGGTCGCCGACCGACCAGCCCGTCACACCGGGACCCAGCGCCGCGATCCGCCCGGACATCTCGTGCCCGATCACGGACTCCCCGCCGATGCGGGCGTCCATGTCGCCGTGGAAGATGTGCAGGTCGGTGCCGCAGATCCCGGTGTAGGCGACGTCCACGCGCACCTGCCCCGGTCCCGGCTGCCCGATCTGGCCGTCGCGGACCGCGATCGTGCCGGGCCCGGTGTACACCGCCTGCCGCATCAGTGCTTCTCCTTCATCAGCCGGGTGGCCGCGGCCGTGGCCAGCTCCACCAGTTCGGCGCCCGCGATCGCGGTGCCGTGTTCGTCGGCCACCGCGAGCGTGGCCTGCGCCAGCGCGTCACCGGTGTCCCGTTCCCCGATGTGGCGCAGCAGCATCGCGGCGGCCGTGAGCGCCCGGAACGGGTTGCCCGGCTCGCCGGTGCCGTGGATCGGTTCGAACAGCGACGGGCCGTCGGGCAGCACGGTCAGCTCGGCGGACCCGGCGTGGTCACCGGAGCGCGTCGCGGCGCACGCCACGTCGGACACGATGTCGCCGAACACGTTGTCGGTGACGATCACGTCGTAGCGACGCGGGTCGGTGACCAGGCTCGCGCACAGGGTGTCGACGTTCTCCGACGTGAGCGTCACGTCCGGGTGGTCCGCCGCGGCGGTCCGCGTCGCCCGCGTCCACACCGCGCCGGACGCGGTCAGCACCTTCGGCTTGTGCGCCAACGTGACCCGCCCGCGCCGGGTGCGGGCCAGCCGGAACGCGAACCGGGCGCACCGCAGGCTCGCCGCGTACGTCGTGATCGACACGTCGGTCGCGGTCTCCAGGTCACTGCCCTGGTGCACGGCGACACCCTCGACGCTGTACGCGCCCTCCGAGTTCTCCCGCACCACGGCCACGTCCGCGCCGGCCAGCGGGCCGATGCCGGTGAACACGCGCAGGTTCACCGCGAGGTCGAGCTCCCGGCGCAGCCCGAACGTGATGCCGCGGTCCAGCACGCCGGGTGGGATGCCCGGGTGGTCGCCCAGCGGCGGGCCGCCGCTGAAGATCGCGTCCTGGGCGCGCAGGCCGGCCAGGACGTCCGGTGGGAGGAGTTCGCCGGTGCGGGCGTAACGCTCGGCGCCGACATCGAACTCGGTCGGCCGGACGGCGACGCCGAGCGCGCCCACGACCTCGAGCGCGAGGTCCAGCGACGCGCCGCCGTCCGGTGCCGACGAGCGCAGGATGCCGATGCGGTACACGGTCACCTCATTCCGATCCGGGTCGCGGTGACCGGGTGCAGCGCGGCGCCCACCTCGTACTCGGCGATCCGCGGGGCGAGGTCGAGCAGGTGGTCCAGTTCGTCCATGCCGCGCAGCAGCAGGGACCGGTAGAACGGGTCGACGTCGAATCGGGCCCGCAGTTCGGTACCGCGCACCGACACCTCGCACTCCCGCAGGTCCACCGTGAGCACGACATCCGGGTCGGCTTCGACGGCCGCGACCACGGCGGCGTGCTCGTCCGGCGTGATACGCGCGGTGAGCAGGCCGTTCTTCACCGAGTTGCTGGCGAAGATGTCGCCGAAGCTGGGCGCGACCACGGCCCGGAAGCCGCCCGCGAGCATCGCCCACACCGCCTGTTCGCGGGAACTGCCGCAGCCGAAGTTGCGCCCCGCCACCAGGATCGACCGGCCGGCCAACTCGGGCCGGTTGAGCACGAAGTCCGGGTCGGCACGGCGGCCGGCGAACAGCGCGCGGGCGAACTCCTCCTCGGTCCGGCTGGTGATGTAGCGGGACGGGATGATCTGGTCGGTGTCGATGTCGGAGTACAGCAGCGGCACCGACGGTGACTCGACGACGGTGACCGGTGTCATGCCGACCCGCCTTCCACGTACGGCCGGGGATCGGCCACCTTCCCCGCCACCGCGGTCGCCGCCGCGGTCAGCGGGCTCATCAGCAGGGTCCGCGCGCCCGGCCCCTGCCGGCCCTCGAAGTTGCGGTTGCTGGTGCTGGCCACGAACTGGCCGGCCGGCGCGATGTCGCCGTTGACGCCCAGGCACATGCTGCAGCTCGGTTCGCCCCACAGCGCACCGGCCGCCCGGAAGACGTCGGCGAGACCTTCGGCCTCCGCCTGCCGCTTGACCGCCTGCGAGCCGGGCACGACCCGCAGTTCGGTGTCCGCCGCGACCTTCCGGTCACGCAGCACGGACGCCGCCGCCCGCAGGTCCTCGATCCGCGAGTTGGTGCACGACCCGATGAACACGGTCCGCACCGCGCGGTCGGCGAGCACGTCGCCGGGCCGCATTCCCATGTAGTCCAGTGCTTTCACGAACGACGGGTCGTCACCGTCGGGCACCGCACCGGTCACGGTCGTGCCCATCGCGGGCGTCGTGCCGTAGGTGACCATCGGTTCGACGTTCCCGGCCGCCACGTGGATCTCGCGGTCGAACGCGGCGTCCGGGTCGGTGCGCAGTGTCCGCCAGAACTCCAGCGCCCGGTCCCAGTCCGCCCCGGTCGGCGCGTACGGCCGGCCGGACACGTACTCGATCGTGGTGTCGTCGGGTGCGATGATCGAGCTGCGCGCGCCCATCTCGATGGACATGTTGCACAGGCTCATCCGCTCCGACATCGGCAGCCGCTCGACGGCCTCGCCCGCGAACTCGATCACGTGACCCCTGCCGTACTCCACACCGTGCCGGGACAGCAGGTGCAGCGCGAGGTCCTTGGCCATCACCCCGGGCCGCAGCGACCCGGACACGGTGACCCGCAGGTTGCGCTGCTTGACCTGGAGCAGGCACTGCGTGGCGAGCACATGGCCGACCTGCGTGGTGCCGATGCCGAACGCGAGCGCACCGAACGCGCCGTGCGTGGACGTGTGGCTGTCACCGCACACCACGGTCATCCCCGGCAGGGTCAGCCCCAACTCCGGACCGATCACGTGCACGATGCCCTGCCGGTCGTGGTTGGGCCCGAACACCTCGACGCCGAACTCGGCGGCCGTCTCGGTGAGCCCGCGCACCACGTAGGGCATCTGGCCGATCAGCGAGTCGCCCCGGCGGGCCGGGTCGGTCGGCACGAAGTGGTCGGTGGTGGCGACCGTCAACGGCAGCCTGCGCACCGGCAGGCCACGGTCGCGCAGCGTCTGGAACGCCTGCAGGTACGTGCCTTCGTGCACGAGGTGCAGGTCGATGTACAGCGCCACCGGGTGTCCCGGCTCCGACACGGCGACATGCCGCGCCCACACCTTGTCGTAGAGGGTGTCGCCCATCAGCGTTCACCGCTGCCGGCACGCCAGCGCAGCACCCTGCGTTCCACGGCCAGCACCAGGTAGTACATCACCATCGCCAGCACGGCCATCACCAGCAGTGCCGTGATGGCACCGGTGATGTCGACGACGTTGAGCGAATTCGTGATGTACCAACCGAGTCCCTGGTTGGCACCGACCAGCTCACCGACCACGGCGCCGGTCAGCGCCAGGCCGATGCCGATCTTGACCGAGGCCAGCAGCCACGGCGTCAGCGACGGGATGATCAGGTGCCGCAGCATCACCCAGCGGCTGGCCCGCATGCTGCGCAGCGCGTCCACCAGGTCGGCGTCGATGCTCTCGGTGCCCTCGCGGATGTTGAACAGCACCACGACGAACACGATGGACGCCGCCAGCAGCACCTTGGAGGCGATGCCGATGCCGAACCACACCACGAAGAACGGGCCGAGCGCGACCCTGGGCAGACCGTTGATGCCGACCACGTACGGGTCGAGGATCGCGCCGACGATCGGTGAACGGGCCATCACGAAGCCGCCGACGATGCCGATGACCAGACCGATCAGCAGCCCGCCGAGGGTCTCCTCCAGCGTCGGCACCAGGTTCGTCCACAGTGTACCGTCAGCGGCGATCTGGCCGAGTCGCTGCGCCACCTGCTGCGGCGTGCTGGCCAGCGTCGCGACCTGGTGATCGGTTGTGCCGAGCAGCTGCCACAGGCCGACCAGCACGACCAGGATGCCCCAGCTGGCCAGTCGGGCGCCGAGCCTGCCCCGGCCGCGGCGCACCGGTTCCGTGCCGGACTCCGGCCGTGCCTCCGGCTCGGTGCTCGCCGAGAGGATGCTCATTCGACACCTCCGTGGCTGGAGTCCAGCGCGTCCCACACCCGCTGTTGGATGTCACCGAAGCCCTCGGTGAACCGCGTCGTGTGGTAGTCCCTGGGCCGGGGCAGGTCGACGTCGATCGACGCGGCGATCCGGCCCGGTCCCTTCGACATCACCAGCACGCGGTCGGCCAGGGCCACCCCCTCCTCGATGTCGTGCGTGACGAAGAGCACCGTCTGGCCGCTGCGTTCCAGGATGCGCAGGAAGAAGTTGCCGACGTGGATGCGGGTCTGCGCGTCCAGCGCGCTGAACGGTTCGTCCATCAGGAACACCGACGGCTCGTAGGCGAGCGTGCGGGCCATCGCGACCCGCTTGCGCATGCCGCCGGACAGCTGGGCCGGGTACTTGTCCGCGGACTCGGCGAGGCCGATCTCGGACAGCAGCTCCATCGCCCGGTCCCGGCCGCCCGCGCCCGGGTTGCCGGACATCCGCAGGGCCAGTTCGACGTTCTCCCGGGCGGTCCGCCAGGGCAGCAGCGCGTCGGACTGGAACAGGAAGCCCACCTTGGCGTTCGGGCCACCGCCGTGTGTGACGGTCCCACCGGACAGCGGGATCAGTCCGGCGACGGCCTTGAGCAGCGTCGACTTCCCGCACCCGCTGGGCCCGATGATGCCGACGAACTCCCCCGCCTTGATCTCGGCGCTGACACCGGCGACCGCGGGCGGAGTGCTCGCCGCCTTGCGCCCGCGCCCCCGGTAGCGCACCGAGACATCCTTGATCGAAATCGTGTTGCCGGTCGCGCGCGGGCCGGCGCCCCCGGCCGCGCCTGCGCGCGGGCCGGGGGTTCCCGTCGTGACGTCGGCCATCGGGTCAGCCGAGCTTCGGGGCATGCTCTGTCACGTCCTCGTAGGTCGGGAAGGTCTG
Source organism: Pseudonocardiaceae bacterium (assembly GCA_035546415.1). Taxonomy (GTDB): domain Bacteria; phylum Actinomycetota; class Actinomycetes; order Mycobacteriales; family Pseudonocardiaceae; genus DATEPR01. The sequence goes on along the minus strand of DASZXM010000502.1, from coordinate 1,312 downwards.
GCTGGAGAACCCGCTGCCGGAGGCCAGGAGCGCGGCCTTGCTCTGGTCGTACAGCTGCTGGGTGAACGCCGTGCTCTTCCATTCCTTGTTCACGTAGAAGTCCAGTTCGGACTTCAGGATCGAGGGCGACGTGCCCTGGCCCCAGTACTTCTGGGCCGCGGACAGCGCGAACGCCGGATCGCTCTCGATCTTGTTCACGGCCTGGTTGTAGGCCTGCATGAACAGCTTGTAGGGCTGGCTGTCGGCCTCGACCTCCTTGGTGCGGGCCATGAACACGTTCTGCGCGTACGGGTAGTTCCGGAAGTCGAACACGATCTGCACGCTGTGGTCGGCCAGTCCCTCGTCCAGTGCCGGGCTGAACACGGTGCCCGCGGCGACCCTGCCCTGCTGCACACCGGCCAGGATGGTGGGCGGCGAACCCAGTGGCACGGTCTTGATCTGCGACGACGACGCGTGCTGCTTGGTGGCCATCGCCCAGTCGTACAGCGTCTGGCTGGCCGAGCCCGCACCGGTCACCGCGACCGGCACACCGGCCAGGTCGGCCAGCGAGTGGTACTTGGAGCCCGCCTTGGCGACCACCGCGTACAGCATGTTGGTCATGTTCGTGCCGATGATCGTGATGCCGCCGTCCACGCTGTTCTGCGCCGCCAGCCGCATCGGGGAGTCGACGCCGACCATGGCGACCGAGCCGGTGCCGCCCTCGAACTCCGTGGCCAGCGAGCCGCCGCCGTTGACGGTGAGGATCTTCAACTTCAGGTGGTGCTGTGGTGCGAACTGGTCGACGGCGACCCGCAGCGGCAGGTCGAAGAAACCCGGCGTGGACTCCAGGACGCTGAACGAGTAGCCGCCGTTCGCCTGCTTGGCGGGCGCGTTCGACGCGCTCTGGCTGCCGCATCCGGCGACCAGGGCGCCCAGCGCCGTCGCCGTGACACCGATCGTGAACAGTGTGCGGGTCCGGGCACGCGTGAACGCTCGGACACCACCCAGACGTGCCATGAGGGCACTCCTCTCCTCGGTGCACAGCGGTCACGTCGCAACCGGACTACACACCCTTGTGGACCAGCGTGAGCGAAAAGCCGTTTAGAAAACCGCTTTCCTTATTGGCGGGGACCGTACGTGAGCCGACGGACGGGTGTCAAGGTCCAGCTGCGTTCCGCACGGGTCCCCGATGGACAGAAGGGACGGAACGCGGACTCAACGCGGACGGTAGGCGGGTGGAACGCGGACGGGACGCGGACGAAAGGCGGACAGTAGGCGGACCGCTACGCGGGCGGCGTCGCGGACCCGCGCCGGACGATCCGGGGCGCGGTCC
>DASZXM010000501.1:0-7634 GCA_035546415.1 Pseudonocardiaceae bacterium | reverse complement strand
CCGGACCGGTCACGCCGGGTCCGCGAACCGCGCTAGACGGTCGTGGGAGGCCTGGACGTGCGCACGCATCGCCTCGGCGGCGGCGTCCGCGTCACCCGTCCGCAGCGCGCGCACGATCCGGTCGTGCTCGTGCGCCGTTTCGGCGGCGATGCCCGAACGCCAGTACAGGCGGTACAGGTGCATGTGCGAGCGCAGCCGGTCGATGCTCTCCCGCAGCAGCGGGCTGCCCGACGCGGACGCGATCGCGTCGTGGAAGCGGGCGTCGGCCGCGGCCTGCTCCCGGTAGACCGCGTAGCCGCTGCCCTCCGGGATCGTCGCCATCGCCGCGGCCACCTCGATGATCCCGTCCCGTAGCGCCCGGTCGGTCGCGACGTGTGCCGCGGCCAACCGGGCGGCCTGCGGTTCGAGCAGCAGGCGCATCGCGAACAGGTCCTCGAAGGCCGCCGTGTCCAACAGCGGCGCGACGGTGTAACCGACGAGGGGACGCTTGCTGACCAGGCCGTCGGCGTCCAGCCGGGCCAGCGCCTCGCGCACCGGCGTCGGTGACACGCCCAGGTCCCTGGCCAGGCCGTCCATGCTGATCCGGGACCCGGCGGCCAGCCGGTTGTCCATGATCAGCTGCTTGATCGCCTCGTACGTCGAGTCGGCCAGCACGCTGCGCTGCGGCCGTTCCGACGCGGCGACCAGCGGTTGCCCCGCCTGTTTTCTGGCTGCCAACGGTCCCTCCCTGCCCTGTGCACCTCAGCCAGTGTGCAGCGAGTCGGCGTGGATCAGCCGCATCACCCGCACGCTGGTGGTGTCGTAGTCCCGGTCGCCCGTCGTCTCGCCGCGCAACCGGAAGTCGCGCATCACCAGGATGCGGTCGGCCAGGGTGATCATCTCAGCCAGGTCGCTGGTGATCAGCAGGATCGCCATGCCCTCGGCGGCCAGGCCCCAGATCAGCTCGTGGAACGCGGCCTTGGTGCGCACGTCGATGCCGACGGTCGGTTCGTCGATGATGAGGATCTCGGTACGCGCGGCGAGCCACTTGGCCAGCGACACCTTCTGTTGATTGCCGCCGGACAGCTGGCCCGCGAGTTGGTCGGGTCCGGACAGCCGGATGCCCAGCCGTTCGGTGAACATCGCCAGCAACGACCGCTCGGACTGCTTCGTGACGCGGCCGAACCGGCCGGCCAGTCGCCGCCAGACCGTGACGGCGACGTTGCGCGCGACGGACTGGTCCAGGAAGACGCCCTCCTCCTTGCGGTTCTCCGTCACGTAACCGATGCGGTAGCGGGTGAGCGCGTCGCGGACACCGCGGATGCGGGCCGGGCGGCCGGCCACCCGCACCGTGCCGGACGTGATCGGAGCCAGGCCGAGGACGGCCCTGGCCAGTTCGGTGCGACCGGCGCCGACCAGCCCGTACAGGCCGACGATCTCGCCTGCCCGCACCGACAGCGACACGTCCCGGTGCCCGGCGCCGGTGGCCACGCCGTCCAGTTCCAGCAGCGGTGGACCGTCCGGCACGGTGCGCGGCGGCAACCGTAGGGTTTCCTGTGCCCGGCCGACCATCAGGCCGACCACGTCGTCCTGCGTGTGGTCCACCAGCGGTGCCGACGACAGCACCGCCCTGCCGTCGCGCAGCACCGTGAGTGTGTCGCAGATCGCGAACACCTCGTCGAGTTTGTGGCTGACGAACAGCACGGCCGTGCCGTGCTCGGTCAGCGCGCGCACCACGTCGAACAGGCGCTGCGCCTCGTCCGGCGTGATCGACGCGGTGGGCTCGTCCAGCAGCAGCACCCGGCTGTCCATGGCCAGTGCCCTGGCGATCTCCACCAGCTGCATCTGTGCCACGGACAGCGACGCCACCTCGGTGTCCGGGTCAAGTCCGACGTCCAGCAGGCGCAGGCACCGCGCGGCCGTCGCCCGTGCGGCACGGCGGTCCAGCACGCCGCGCCTGCCGGGCATCCTGGGCAGCACGATGTTCTCGGCGATCGTGAAGCCGGGCACCAGGTTGCGCTCCTGGTGCACCGCACCGATCCCGCTCACCGACGCGGAGTGCGGACCGGACAGTACGGTCGGTGTGCCGTCCAGTTCCAGGTGGCCGCGGTCGGGCCGGTGCACGCCGGTGAGGATCTTGATCAGCGTGGACTTGCCGGCGCCGTTCTCGCCGAGCAGCGCGTGCACCGAACCGGGCGCCAGGCGCAGGTCGACGTCGTCCAGCGCGCGCACGCCGGGAAAGTCCTTGCCGACGCCGACGGCCGCCAGCACGGGTTCACCCATGGGTCGCCACCACCTTCCGCGTACGCCGCGTGCGCCACCGGCCGACCAGCACCGTGCCGAGTACGACGGTGCCGACGACGAAGTTGACCCAGCTGGGGTCCAGCGAGAACTGTGCCTGCGTGATCTCCACCAGCCGGATGATCAGCGCCGCCAGGGCGGTGCCGAGCACGGCGAGCGAGCCGCCGGTCAGTGCGACGCCACCGATGATCGGCGCCGCGAAGCTCTTGAGCAGCCAGTCGTTGCCCAGGCTGGTGTTCACGCCCGGCACCGACGCCACCATGACCACGGCGGCGATGCCGATGAGCAGCCCGGACAGGGTGTGTGCCGCGATCACGGCCCGGTCGTTCGAGATGCCGGAAAGCCGTGCGGCGACAGGGTTTCCACCGCTGGCCAGCAGCCGGCGGCCGGCGATGGCGTGTCGCAGGAACAGCGCCAGCACGACGGCGACGGCCACGGCGACCAGGAAGATCACCGGGACTGGGCCGAGCGCCGCGGCACCGAAACCACGCATGCCGGGGCTGTACTTGTCGAGCACGTCGGTGCCGAGCAACGCGTAGCTGCCGCCGGTCAGGGCCGTCATGGTGGCGAGTGTGACGATGAACCCGTCGAACCGGGTGACGACGACCAGGACGCCGTTGAGCAGGCCGAGCGCGGTGCTCACGGCGACCCCGATCAGCACGACCAGCACGGTGGGCACGTGGTGGTACTCCATCAGCACGCCGAGCACGGCCGCGGTGAAGCCGCCCATGGCGCCGATCGCCAGGTTCAGCTGGCCGACCATCAGCGCACTGGCCTGCGCCAGGCCGATCAGGATCGGCACTGCCAGGTACCGCAACAGGTTCCGGGTGCTGTCGGCCGACACGAGGTCGCCGTGCGAGCTGATCGCCAGCGCGACGTAACCGAGCACGGCGATGACCAGCAGCGTCGCGTCACCGGTGCCGGCGAACCGCCGGATTGCCCCGCTCATCGGATCACCGACGACCGGGTGCGGACGACGACAGCGCGGATGCGGTCGAACGACAGCGCCACCAGCAGCACGATGCCCAGGTAGATGTTGAGGCTGCCCAGGTCGACGCCGAGCAGTTCCAGGCCCTCCCGGATGACCAGGGTGACCGCCGTGCCCAGCGCGGTGCCGACGACGCTGATCACGCCACCGGCCAGCAGTGTGCCACCGAGGATCGGACCGAGGAACGAGGGCAGCAGGAAGTCGTCGCCGATGGACGCCTTGAACGACCCGGTGGACACGGCGAGCAGGAAACCGGCCAGCCCGGCGAGCGCACCGGACATGAGGTGCGCGGTGATGACGCGGGTCCGCGTCGGAATGCCGGACAGTTCGGCGGCGACGGCGTTCGACCCGGTCATCAGCAGTTCCCGGCCCAGTCGGGTGTGCCCGTAGATCCACGCGGTGGCACCCATCGCGACCAGGGCGAACACGATCAACTGCGGGACGGCGGGCGACCCGCACAGCTGGCCGACGCACAGGTCGGCGAGGCTGTACTCGCGCAGTTCCAGCAGTCCGGCGGGTTTCGCGGTGAACGCGGCGAACTGCGTCCACACCGAGTACAGCAGCGGCACCAGGCCCAGCAGCGCGAAATCCATCGCGAGCGTGACGACGAACGAGTTCACGCCGGTGCGCGCGATGATCCACCCGGCCAGCGCGCCCACGGCGGCACCCGCCACGAGCCCGACGGCCAGACCGGCGTACCACGGGAAGTGCCAGTCCTGATAGGACAGTCCCATGATCATGGCGGAGAACGACGCCATCCGGCCGACCGCGAGGTTCATGTGCCCGATGCCCAGCACGCACAGCTGCGACAGCCCGACGACGGTGTAGACGGTGATGTCGCGCAGCAGCGGGAACACCACGAGCTGGCTGTTGAAGATCGCGGGCCGCACGGCGCCGAACACGGCCACCAGCACGACGATCAGCAACACCAGCCCGAGCCGCTGGTCGGTGCGGAGCGCGCGCATCACGCCGTCCTCCGGTCGTCGATGGCATCGGTGTCCCACACGATGCCCAGCCCGGCCGTGTCGGGCGCGATGGCGTGCCCGTCGACGACGGTCATCTCGCCGCGGGTGATCGCGCGCAGCTGCGGGATGTGCTCCACGAACCGCCCGTTGGGCACGGCCGCGGCGAGGCTCACGTGCAGCTCCATCAGGAAGTGCGGGCACACGGACACGTCGAACGCCTCCGCGAGGTGCGCCACCTTCAGCCACGGCGTGATGCCGCCGATCCGGGCCACGTCCACCTGCACGATGCCGGCCGCGCCGCGCGCCAGGTACTCCCGGAACTGCCCGACCGAGTACAGCGATTCGCCGACGGCGACCGGGATCGACGTGCCGGCGGCCAGGTGCGCGTGCCCGGTGACGTCGTCGGCGGGCAGCGGCTCCTCGAACCAGGACAGCCCGAACGGCTCGAACGCGGCCGCCCGCCTGCGGGCCTCGGCGACGGTCATCGACTGGTTGGCGTCCACCATGATCTCCATGGCCGGGCCGACGGCCTCGCGCAGCGCCCGCAGCCGTTCCACGTCCTCGTGCAGGTGCGGCTTGCCGACCTTGATCTTCACGCCCGGCCAGCCGGCCGCCCGCGCGGCCAGGGCACCCTCGGCCAGCTCGTCCGGGGTGAGGTGCAGCCAACCGCCTTCGGTGTCGTACAACGGCACCGAGTGCCGGTGACCGCCGGCCAGCCGCCACAGCGGTTCGTCGGCGCGGCGGCAGCGCAGGTCCCACAGCGCCGTGTCGACGGCGGCCAGCGCCAGCGACGTGATCGCACCGACAGTGGTGGCGCGTGTCGCGGCGTGCAGGGCCGACCAGAGCTGTTCGACGTTGCGCGCGTCCTGGCCGGTCAGCAGTGGCACGAGGTGGTCGCGCAGCATCGACAGGACGGCCCGGCCGCCGGTGCCGATGGTGTACGAGTAGCCGACGCCGGTCAGCCCGTCGTCCGTGGTGATCTCGACGAAGACGGTCTCCTGCTTGACGAAGGACTGCACGGCGTCGATGCGCACCGTCTCCACCTCGACGTCGACCAGGTAGGCGGTGGCGGCCTGGATCTTCGGCACTGTTGTCGTCTCCCCCGGGTCGGTCAGTCGCAGGACAGCAGTTGGTCGGCGAACTGTTGCTTCAGCTGTGCCGTCTTGGCCTGCCGGTCCTTGTCGTAGCTGGCCACGTTGGCCTTGGTGACGGTGAACGAGCCGGAATCGACCTCGACACCGGGCTTCTTGAGCGTGCACTGCTTGGTTTGCAGCAGTGCGAGCACCCACGAGCCGATGTAGGCCTGCCCGGTCGGGTTCTGCACGATGGTCGCGGTGACCGAGCCGTCCCGGATGCCGGCGAGGATCGTCGGGTCGTCGTCGATGGCGATCACCTTGATCGGCAGCCCGGCCTGCTTGACGGCGGACGCGGCGGCGACGGCCGGGTTGTAGGCGGTGCTGACGATCCCGTTGATCTGCTGTCCCTTGGCGGACAACAGGTCGGAGACGGCCTTCTGGGCGGTCTGCAGGTCGGTGTCGATGTCGGTGATGGTCTGCAGCAGCTTGACCTTGCCGTGCGTCTCGGCGACGGCCTTCTGCACGCCGGCGATCCGGCGCTGCGTGTTGGAGTCGGAGTTGTTCCCGGTCAGGTGGACCAGCGTGCCGGAGCCGCCCATGGCGGTGATCGCGGCCTGGGTGGCCTTGTAGGCGGCCTGTTCCACGTCGGTGGACAGGCAGAAGGCGGCGTCGTCCGTGGAGCCGGCCGGGCAGGAGCCGAGCGAGGCGACGGTGAGCCCCTTGCCGGACAGGTCGCTGAACGTGGTGTTGATGTCGGTGGGCGACACGCCGAACACGCCGAGCGCGTTGTACCCCTGGGCGGCGAGCGAGTCGAGGACGTTGTTCTGCTTGCCCTGGTCCCATTCGGACGTCTCGTCGAACGTGACCTGGCCCAGCCCGAAGTCGGCCTGCGCCTTGGCCAGCGCCGGTTTCCAGGGCTGGAAGTACGGGTGCGGCCCGCCGGACACGAGCGCGACGTGCACCTCCTTGCCGTCCCGCAACACGACCGGACCGCTGTGGCCCGAACCGCCCGTTGCGGCGGCGGAGGTGGCAGCGGCCCCCTTGGTGCTACAGGCGGCGGTCGCCACGAGCAGGGCGGCGGCGACCAGCGCCAGACAACGCGCCGGAGTACGTGACTGCATCGGTCGACCTCCAGTGGTCGGAGCAGATCCTATAGGATCTAGGATGTAGGGATAGTGAACGACGTGGCGGTCCCCGTCAACCCCTCTCCGGTGTTCCTTGCCGAAATCCGGCAATCAGACGGCCTGAAGTTGGCCGTTCCACGCCGTGTCCCTGCCGCTCTCCGGCCGCAGACTGTCGGTGAGACGGCAGAGGAGTGCTCGTGACAACCGTGATCGTGATCGTCGTGCTGCTGGTGCTGGTGGTCGCGTTGGCCGCCTACGCGGCCCGTAACCGGGCCACCGCGCGCGCACAGGAACTGGCCGACGCGAAGGCAGAAGCCCGCCGGTGGGTGGAGCGCCTCGGCGGCCAGGTGATGAACCTCGTCGGCACCAACGAGGCCGCCAAGCAGGCCGTCGCCGACGCCGCCGAGCGGTACACGGCGGCCGGCTCACAGATGGAGCAGACGACCACCGTTCACCAGGCCCACCTGACCACCCGCACGGCTTTGGAAGGCCTGTACTACGTGCGCGCAGCCCGCACGGCGATGGGCATCGACCCCGGCCCCGAGCTGCCGGAAAGCCCTGACCAACGGGGTGCGGGCGCCGTCGACGAGCGCCGTTCGGTGAACGTCGGCGGGCACGACTACGAGGCATCCCCCGACCCGACCGACAGCACGCCGCACTACTACCCGGGCGGCCGTGTCGCGGGCCGGCCGGTGCCGCAGGGCTGGTACAGCGAACCGTGGTGGCAGTCGGCGTTGACGGCGGGCGCGTGGGGCGTCGGCTCGTTCCTGGTGTTCGACGCGCTGTTCTCCGGCATGTCGGGCATCCCGGACGCGCAGGCCTGGGAACAGGGTTACGACGCGGGCCAGGCCGACGCGATGGGCGGCGACCAGGGTGACGGCGGCGACCAGGGTGGCTGGGGCGACGGCGGCGACCAGGCCGGCGACGGTGCCGACTGGGGCGGTGGTGACTGGGGCGGCGACTGGGGCGGCGGTGGCGGCGACTGGGGCGGCGGCGGTGGTGACGGCGGAGGCGGCGGCTGGTAGGGCTATCGCCCTAAGAGGCAGTGCTCGGCGCGAATTGCCGTTCCAGGCGGGCGAACGCGTTGATGCCGTCGATGGCGGCCGCACCATTGGGGTCGCCGACGTAGCGCGTCGCGCCGAGGTTGCGGATGTGGTCGTCCGCGAAAGTCGCGAAGACAATCGTCTCGAACGTCGCGTGC
>DASZXM010000500.1:0-6229 GCA_035546415.1 Pseudonocardiaceae bacterium | reverse complement strand
AATGGATTTCGGCCGGATCACCCTGGCCGAGGACCTGGTGCTCTACCTGTTCGGCACGCCCGGGCAGCGCCGCTTCTGGTTCATGTGGGACGACCTGGTGCGCGGCGCGATCGGCGCCGTGGTGCTGGTGGACACGCGACGCCTGGCCGACGCGTTCGCCGCGATCGACTTCTTCGACGACCGGCGGCTGCCCTACATCGTGGCCATCAACCGGTTCGAAGGTGTGCTGCACCACAGGGTCAACGACGTCCGCGAGGCGCTGACGATCGACCAGTCGGTCCCGGTGGTCACGTGCGACGCACGCAACCGCGAATCGACGAAGCAGATCCTCATCACGCTGGTCGAACACGCGATGCGCCAGCAGCGCACCGCGGTCCGCGTCTGATTTCCCGGCGAACTGGCCGGCCTCAGTAGAGGTCGGCCAGATCGATCGTGAGGCGGAACGGGTCGGTCACGGCGAGCGTGTCGACGTCGACCCCCACGGGCGCGTAGGCATGGGTGGTCGGATCGAGCTGATAGCGGAACACCTTCATGGTCCGCTGCTCGTGGTCGATGTCCTCGATACGCCAGAAGTGTGTGATGCCGGCTGCGGCGTACTCGGCAGGCTTGTCGTTCTGGTCGGTGGTCATCGACGTCGGCGACATCACTTCCACGACGAGCAGGCATTGCTCGGGCCGCAGGACGGTGTCGTCGAAGCCGGAGGCGTCGTACACCGCGATGTCCGGCCTGCGGTTGAGCAGCGGCACGTCGCGCAGCCGCAGGTCGATGTCGATATCGACCGCGACACGGTCGTCCGCTGCGACCTCGATGGCATTGGCCAGGCGGCGAACGACGCGCTGGTGCGGCTTGCGGGGGACCGGAGGCAGGATGATGGCTCCGTCGACAACCTCGATGCTGCGGCAGAACTCTTCGGGCAGCGCTTCGTAATCCTCGGCGGTCAATCCTTCCGGATGCGGGATCGTCGAATTCATACGTTGCAGCGCCCGAGTGTGGCCGACATGTCCGTCATGCCGCTTTCCGATCAAGTTGGCCGATCTCTAGAACAGGTCGGCCAACTTGATCGTGAGGTGGAACGGGTCGGTCACGGTCAGCGTGTCGGTGTCGAGGCCGGCCAACGCGTATGTGTGCGTGGTCCGATCGAGCTGGTAGCGGAAGATCTTCAGCGTCCGAGCTTTCTCGTTGATGTCCTCGATGCGCCAGAAGTGTTCGATTCCGGCTGCGGCGTACTCGGCTGGCTTGTCGTTCTGGTCGGTCGTCACCGAACCGGGCGACATGATCTCGACGACGAGCGCGCAATGCGCGGGCCGCATCACAGCTTCGCTCGGCAAAGCGGCGTCGTAGACCACGATGTCGGGTTTGCGAACCAGCAGCGGCTCGTCCCGTAGCCGCACGTCCACATCGGCCGTGACTCGGTAGCGTCCGTGGACGGCTTCATAGATGTCGTCCGCGAGACGGAACATGATGAACTGGTGATCCCGGCGGGGGGATGGGGTCACGATGATGGCTCCGTCGACGACCTCGATGCGGCGGCTGACTTCGTCCGGAAGGGCTTCGTAGTCCTTGGCCGTTAATCCTTCGGGACGGGAGGTCATCCAGTTGGGCAGCATCATCGAGTCGGCCAACGCGGTCACCGGGCCTCCATCTGTGTCTGGCGTTCTCGTCCAGCATATTCGAAGGCCTGCTGACCTGCGGTCATCCGTTCTGGTGGCCGTCGTCGGCAATGGCAACCGACGTGATCCGGTGCAACGTGAAGCGGCGGATCTGGTCGTGGGCCTTGTCCAGGCCCGCCAGGACGCCGCCGCCGACCGCGACCGGTGCCACGAACAGCCTGCTGGCCACGCCCTGCGCGTCCACGTAGCCCAGCCACACGTCCCGCTGCTCGCGTACGGCCTGTTGCAGCAGCCCGAGTGTGGCCGACATGTCCGTCATACCGCCGCCCGGGCGTGGCGACACCGCCTGGCCGCGCCGCGCCGTCCCTGCCTGGTCGCCGACCCGCAGTTGCCGCACCACGGCCGCCAGTTGGGCGTCGCCGGGCGTCGGCGGGACCACCGGGTGCCGTTCCGGGCGCGGCCGCACCGCGATTCGCCTGCCCGACGGTCGCAGGTCCATCACGCGCCCGTCCGGGCCCTCGGCCGCCGGCGTGAATCCGGCCGAGCGCAGGCCGTCCAGCACGTCGATCAGCGGCAGCGGGCTGACCAGCACCGTCGGCGCGATCCGGCGCAGCTCCAGCCGCGCCGCCTCCGGGTTGGCCAGGACCTCGGCCAGCAGGGCCTCGTCGTCGCAGCGCAGGAACGAGCCTGCCGCGCCGCCGCGCAGCCTGCCGTGCCGGCGGGCCACGTCGTCGATGAGGTAGTCCAGTGCCTGCGGCACCGGGGTGCGCGACCGGGTGCGGAACAGTTCGTGCAGCTCGGTGGCCGTCCGGCCGGCGTCCAGCGCGCGGCGCACCGACGACTCCGACACGCGGTACACGGTGGCGCTGCCCGCGGACTCGACGTCCGCGACCAGGGCCATCTCCTCGGCCAGCAGCGGTTCCAGCGGACCGGGTGCGACGACGGTCAGGTCGGCCTGCGCGAGGACGTGGTCGATCGGCTCCGGCAGCGCCGCCGCGAGCTGTTTCGCGGCCGCGGCCGGCCCTTCGGCGACCAGCGACCGCCCGGCGGACGTGACACCGCCCAGTGCGACCACGCCGAGCGCCGCGGCCTCCCGCAGCGTCCAGCGGACGAGGTCGTCGCGCATCCGCCCGCCCCGGCGCGGTGCGCGCCAGGACAGCACGGCCATCAGCTCCTCGGGCCGGGCGACACCGGCGCCCGCCGGCAGTTCGGCGAGGGCCCGCAGAATCCACCGCCGGTCCCGGGGTGCCAGCGGCCTGCGCAGCTCGTCGGACAGCGGGGCCAGCAACCGGTCCCGGTCGTCCCGCAGGCCGGCCAGGCCGGGCAGTCGCGGCAGGTTGAGCCACGCGTTGGCCAGCGTCGCCCACCGCTGTTCGGTGCCGGCGGCCAGCCACGAGTCGGCCTGCGTCGTGGGCACCCACTCCGGTGCCGTGCTCTCCGTGTCGGCCACCAGGTCCGCGCCCACCGCCAGCTCGGCCAGCAGGACCGCCCGCTGCTCGGCGACCTCCAGTTGCCGGGCCAGCCTGCGCTGCTCCCGCACGCCCAGCCCACCGGCCCGCAGCACCGGCGGCGGCTCCTCCGACCACAGGGTGAGCAGCGCCGCCATGTGTCGCACGATCTCCGTGGCCTCGCCGGCGCCCACGCCGTCCAGCGTGTCCGGCTTGTGCTCGACGACGGCCGGCGCGGGCGGTGTCGGCCGCAACTGGCCCATCGGCCGCGTCCCGCGCAGCGCGAGCCCCACCTGGCGGGGCAGTTCGACGGTGCCGTCGTCCCGCCGCATCAGCAGCCCGGTGGCCAGCAGCCTGCCGACGGGCGAGTCGGCGACGTCCGCGTCGCGCGTGCGGCCGATCGGCGGTCCCGCTGCCAGCGTGGCCAGCAGCCTGCGTTCCGGTTCGTCGAGCCCGGCCAGCAGTCCGGCCACGTCCCCCAGCGACGCCGACGGGGCGCCGAGCCCACCGGGGAACGGCCCGGTCGCCTCCTTCGCGGCCGGCACGACCGCGATCCGCCCGTCGTCGGACGGCCACGCCACGGCCAGCGCCACCAGGCGTTCGACGGCGGCGTCGGCCTGCGCGTGCGTCACGTCCGGGCCGAGCAGCGCGTACAGGTCGGCCGGGGCGACGTCGGTGCCGGCGACGACGAGGGCGTCGAGCACGGCCAGCGTGAACGCGTCGAGGTCCTCGCACGCCCTGGCCACCGACGCCCGCGTGCCGGCCCGGGTGGCCAGCACCGTGGTGTCGGCCGGCGGCGGCGTGCCCAGGTCGGGCCGGGCGCGCAACAGCGCGGACAACGTCTCGTCGTCCCGTGTGCGCAGCCAGTCCGCCAGTGAGGTACCCGACATCGTGTGACCACGGTATACGGCTCCTGGGCCGCGGCGGCGCGGTGGATACTGTGTGCGTGCGGCCGTCCGGCCGCGGGAAGCGTTCGAGGAGGAGCAGTGGCGAAGGCCGAAGCCAAGTCCGACCGGGTCGACCCGAAGTGGCCGGCCGAGTCCTACGATCACGGCCACCCTGTCGGCGAGATCACGTCCGACCGCCAGGGCTCGCTGTCCCCGTTCGGTGACGAGACGTTCCCGGTCGCGTCGGACACCCTGCCCTACGTCCACCCGATCACCGTGATCAACCGCTGAGGATTAGGGTCGACTCACCGGATTTCCAAGGAATACAAGGGGAGGCCCCGCCATGCCCGTACCTGGCCCTGGGTACTCGATCACCATCCGGGTGGAGGCCCCACCGTCGGCCAGCGCGGCGGGTGACCTGGCATCGGCGATCGGCCGGATCGGCGGCGTCATCACGGCGTTCGACGTCGTCGAGTCGCACGGCGACCGCATCCTCGTCGACATCACCTGCAACGCCACGTCCGCCGAGCACGCGAAGGACATCGAGGAGGCGCTCACAGCGCTGCCCGGTGTCGTCGTGCGCAAGGTGTCCGACCGGACGTTCCTGATCCACCTCGGCGGCAAGATCGAGGTCACGCCGAAGGTCCAGCTCCGCAACCGCGACGACCTGTCCCGTGCGTACACGCCGGGTGTGGCGCGGGTGTGCCAGGCGATCGCGGCCAACCCGGAAGACGCGCGCCGCCTCACCATCAAGCGCAACACGATCGCGGTCGTCACCGACGGTTCGGCCGTGCTGGGCCTGGGCAACATCGGCCCGGCGGCCGCGCTGCCGGTGATGGAGGGCAAGGCCGCACTGTTCCAGCGGTTCGGTGAGGTGAACGCGTGGCCGGTGTGCCTGGACACGCAGGACACCGAGGAGATCATCCGGACCGTCGAGCTGATCGCGCCGGTGTACGCGGGCATCAACCTGGAGGACATCGCGGCGCCGCGCTGCTTCGAGATCGAGCGGCGGCTGCGCGACAAGCTGGACATCCCGGTGTTCCACGACGACCAGCACGGCACCGCGATCGTCGTCAACGGCGCGCTGCGCAACGCGATGCGGGTGGTGGGCAAGGACATCCGGGACTGCAAGATCGTCGTCTGCGGTGCGGGTGCCGCCGGTTCGGCGATCATCCGGCTGCTGCTGCACTCCAAGCCGGCTGACATCCTCGCCGTCGACATCAACGGCATCGTGCACGCGGGCCGCCCCGATCTGGACGACAACCTGCGCTGGCTGGCCGAGCACACCAACGCCGACGGCGTGTCCGGCACGCTGCACGAGGCGCTCGTCGGCGCCGACGTGTTCATCGGCGTGTCCGCGCCGAACCTGTTCGGTGCCGAACAGGTCGCCACGATGGCGGAGAACGCCGTGGTGTTCGCGCTGGCCAACCCGGACCCGGAGGTCGACCCGCTGGAGGCGCAGAAGCACGCCGCCGTCGTGGCCACCGGGCGCAGCGACTACCCGAACCAGATCAACAACGTGCTGGCGTTCCCCGGCGTGTTCCGCGGCCTGCTGGACGCGCAGGCGCACACCATCACCGACGCGATGCTGCTGGCCGCCGCCGACGCCGTCGCCGACGTGGTGAACCCGGAGCAGCTCAACGCGTCGTTCATCGTGCCGAGCGTGTTCGACTCGCAGGTGGCCCCGGCCGTCGCGGATGCGGTCCGCCGCGCCGCCACGGGCGGCGTGTGACACGCGAGCCCGTAACATCGATACGTGACTGACCTGACCCATCTGGACGCCTCGGGCGCGGCCAGGATGGTCGACGTGTCCGCGAAACCGGCCACGGCCCGCACGGCCGTCGCCACCGGTGTGGTGCGCACCACCGCGGAGGTGGTCGGCTTGTTGCGCGCGGACGGCCTGCCCAAGGGCGACGCGATCGCCACGGCCCGGATCGCCGGGATCATGGCGGCCAAGCGCACGCCCGACCTGATCCCGCTGTGCCATCCGATCGCGCTCACCGGCGTCACCGTCGACCTCGACATCGGCGACACGGCCGTGACGATCACGGCCACCGTGCGCACCACGGACCGGACCGGCGTGGAGATGGAGGCGCTGACCGCCGGGGCGGGCGCGGGCCTCGCCCTGCACGACATGATCAAGGCCGTCGACCCGGCCGCCGTGCTCGACGCCGTGCGCGTGGAGAGCAAGGACGGCGGCAAGACCGGCCACTGGACCCGACCGGAGGACCGATGACCCGCACGGCCCGCGTGATCGCCGCGTCGAACAGGGCGGCCGCCGGCG
>DASZXM010000499.1:0-1660 GCA_035546415.1 Pseudonocardiaceae bacterium | reverse complement strand
TCATGCCGATCTGCATCAGGAACCAGTACACCGGGTCGTCCGGGTGCAGATGCGGCCCGGGGAAGAACACGAAGTACATCAGCGCCATCCAGCCGAACAGGCCGATCTCGAACGCCGACAACGACAGCACATCGGCCTTGGCGGCCTCGACCAGACCGTCGCGGACGTTCAGGCCGCGCATGGGCGCGATGGCGAAGTACTGGAACCCGATACCCAGGATCACCGCCAGTACATAGTCCCCGACGTACTCGGCTCCCAATGTCATGCCTGCGATGCCGACACCGAGTCCGAAAACGGCAAATTCGGCGATGATGTCCCCCAGCGTGCAGCCCGCGCCGCAGTGCGACACGCCCAGCGCGACACTCACCCGGTCGGGTGTCTCCGGCGGGTCACCGTGCTCGGCCTGCCAGCGGGTGCTGCGCGGCCGGCCCCACGCCCGGTACGCGACAACCGCCGCCGGACCGAAGTACAGCGCGGTGACCGGCCAGACGATCTCCATAACCGTCATCCGCTGGCGGTAGCCGCGTGCATAGATGTCGACCAGGACGACGGCCGTGCTGGCGAACGCCAGACCCAGCGCGCACCAAGCCACCACCGTCAGCCACATGGGCGGCACGACATCGTCCTCTCGTCCGACGCTGCCCTGTTTCGAATCCGGGGCCGGTACCCGCGGAGTAGCCATTGCCGAGCGGGCGAAACCCTGCCAGACGAATCGGGTCAGTCACCGGCTGATGTCGGCGAGGCATCGGTGAAGGCGGAGCGCAGACATGCCAGGCTGCGCGCCAGCACACGCGACACCTGCATCTGGGACATGCCGATCTCCCGCGTGATCTGGGTCTGGGTTATGTTGCCGAAGAACCGCATCAACACGATCGAGGCGTCCCGTTCGGACAGCGTCGCCAGTGCCTGGTACAGCGTCTCCCGGTCGTCCACCAGGGCCAGGTCCTCGTCGGCATCAGCTAGCCTAGCAAGCCTTCGTACACCTGCTCAATCGCCAGGTTCAATCGCTCGGCGATCTGGCGTGGTCGCGGTGCTTCGCTCAACTCCCGGCTCAGTTCCTCGGTCGCGGTGGCGATGGCGTAGTGGCGATCCTGCAGGCTGCGGGGCAGACTCACCGACCAGGTCAAATCCCGAAAATTGCGCTGGATCTCGCCGGTGATGGTGGGTACCGCGAAGGACAGGAACCGGTGTCCCCGGGCCGGATCGAACCGGTCCACCGCATGGATGAGACCCACCCTGGCGACCTACTCCAGGTCGTCGGCCGGTTGGCTGCGGTGTGCGTACCGGTGCGCGATGTGGTTGGCCAGCGGGAGGTGCCCGGTCACCAGGGTGTCCCGGATGCGCCTCTTGTTCCGGTCCGGCATGGCGGGGTCGGCCAGCTGCCGGAACAGGGGAGTCAGGTGCTGGTATTCGTCGTCCTGGTCGAATTGACCGGTCATCAGGAGTAGCGCCGTTCCCGGGCTGGGGCCTGCCACCGGCGGGCGTCGGCAGTCGGTCAACGGTCTGGGTTGGGCAGAGTGGTCGACGTGAGGGACACGCGCGTCCGGCGCACGACGTGGACCGGCCCGCAGTGGCATCGCGGGCACAACGTCACCGCGGCGGACGGTGCTTCGCAGGGCAGCCCGTCGTGCAGGTAGAACGACCACGTGTCACCGTCGAC
>DASZXM010000498.1:0-2605 GCA_035546415.1 Pseudonocardiaceae bacterium | reverse complement strand
GGCCGTCGACGCCGCGCTGGCCGGCGACCCGGCGGCCGTGGGCGTGCCGCTCCTGCTCGGGCTGGTCGTGGTGATCGCCGGCGCGGACGCGGTGAACGAGGTCGCGACCAACCGGCTGGTGGCCACGTCGACGGCGTGGCTGCGGCGGATCACGGCCGCCCGGCTGGTCGAGTGCGGTGACGAGCGGGCCACGGGCGAGCCCGGTGACGTGGTCAGCCGGTTGACCGGCGACGCGGCGCAGGCCGGAGCCGTGGCCAGCACCGCGATCCAGCTCCTGCTGGGCGGGATCACGTCGGTGGGCGCCGTGGTGGCACTGGCGCTGCTCGACCCGTGGCTGGCCGTCGTGTTCGCGGCGAGCGTGCCGCCCGCGCTGCGGTTGGCCAGGTCCCACCTGCGGACCACGTCCGGGCACGTCGCCGACTACCGGGAGCTGGCCGGTGAGCTGTCCGCGCGGCTGCTGGACGCCGTGACGGGCATCCGCACGATCGCGGCGACCGGGACCGCCGAGCAGGAGGCGGCGCGGGTGCTGCGGCGGTTGCCGGCGCTGCGCCGGTCCGGCCTGGGCATGTGGCGCACACAGGCGGTGATGATCTGGCGGGCCGCGCTGCTGCTGCCCGCTGTGCAGCTGGCCGTGCTGGTGACGGCCGGCTTCCTGGTGTGGCAGGGCAGGCTGACGCCCGGCGAAGTGCTCGCCGCACTCGGGTACACGGCGATGGGCATGACGCTGATCGGATACCTGCCGCTGCTCACGACCCTGGCCACCGCGCGGGCCGGCGCGGCACGGCTGGTCGAGGTGCTGCGCCTGCCGACGCGGCCGGCGGGCGATCTGGACCTGCCCGACGGGTTCGGCGAACTGGACCTGCGGAACGTGTCCTCGGGCGTGCTGAGCGGCGTGGACCTGTGCGTGCCGGCGGGCGCCGTGGTGGCGGTCGTCGGCCGGTCCGGGGCCGGGAAGTCGACGCTGGCCGCCGTGGCCGGCGGGCTGGTCCCACCGGACGCGGGCACGGTCCTGCTGGACGGGGTGCCGCTGACGGCGATCCGGCCGGACGCGCTGCGGTCGGCGGTCGGGTTCGCGTTCGAACGGCCGGCACTGCTGGGTGACACCGTGGCCGAGACGATCGGCTACGGCCACACCGAGGACGTCGAGCGGGTGCGGGCGGCCGCACGGGCGGCGAACGTGCACGACGCGGTGAGCCGCCTGCCCGACGGCTACCGCACGGCACTGGCCGACGCGCCGCTGTCCGGCGGCGAGGCACAGCGGATCGGGTTGGCGCGCGCGTTCGTGCGGCGACCCCGGGTGCTGGTGCTGGACGACGCGACGGCGAGCCTGGACGCGGTCACCGAAGCCGGTGTGGCCGAGGCGATCCGGACCAGCCTGCCCGGCCACACCCGGCTGGTCGTGACGCATCGGCTGCGCACGGCCGAACAGGCGGATCTGGTGGTATGGCTGGACTCCGGCCGGGTGCGCGGAGTCGACCGGCACGCCCGGCTGTGGCCGGACCCGGACTACCGGGCCGTCTTCCGGCAGGCCGGCGAATGACGTATCTGCGGGCGTTGCGCGGTACCGGCGGCGCGCTGGTCGCACTGGCGTGTTGGTCCCTTGTGGAGGGTGGTCCGACGCTGGTGTCCGGGCGGCTGGTGGCGCAGGCCGTGGACGGCGGGTTCGCGGCCGGCCGGGTGTGGCTGGGAGTCCTGTGGCTGGCGGTGTTCGGGGCGGTGGCGCTGGTCGGCGCCGTCGGGTCGCGGATGGTGTTCGGGAAGCTGGGTGACGTCGTCGAACCGGTGCGGGACGCGCTGGTGACCGGCGTCGTGCGCGGTGTGCTGCACGGCGACTGGGCCACGACGCACCGGCAGGACGCCGGCTCGGTCGCGCGGATCACCCGGCACGTCGAGGTCGTGCGGGACGTGACGGCCGGGCTCCTGGTGCAGGGCCGCGGTCTCGTCGTGACCGTCGTCGCGGCGCTGGCCGGGCTGTTGGGCACGGCGCAGGCACTGGCGGTGTACGTCGTGGTGCCGGTCGCGGCGGCACTCGTGGCGTTCGGCCTGCTGCTGCGGTCGCTGGCACTGCGGCAGCGGGAGCTGGTGCTGTCCGACGAGCGGTGCGCCGCCGTCGTCGGGGGTGTCGCGGGCGGGCTGCGGGACGTCGTGGCGTGCGGCGGGCAGCGGCAGGCCGGGCGGGCCGTCGACGACGCGGTCGACGCGCAGGCCACGGCGACCGTCCGGCTGGGCAACGCGGGCGCGCTGCGCGGCCTCGTGGTGTCGCTGGGCGGGCTGGTGCCGCTGGTGCTGGTGCTCACGCTGGCACCGGGCATGGTGGCCGACGGCCGGTTGACCGCAGGGGCCGTGCTGGGCGCCGTGGTGTACCTGACCACCGGGGTGCAGCCGGCGCTGGTGGCGCTCGGCCAGACCGCGGGGACGGCCGTGCTGCGACTGGTGGTGACGCTGCGCCGGCTGGCCGACGTGTCCGCGGTGCCGGAGCCGGTCGCGGCCGGCGAACGTCCGGACGGCACCGACCTGGACGTGCGCGGTGTGACGTTCGGGTGGGGTGCCGACGCGGAACCGGTGGTCGCCGGTCTGGATCTTGCCGTGCCGGCCGGCCGGCACC
>DASZXM010000497.1:0-16651 GCA_035546415.1 Pseudonocardiaceae bacterium | reverse complement strand
CTTTGCGAGGACCGCATTGAAGACATCACCGTCGGTCGTCTGGTCGGGTTGGGGTAGCGAGGAGCAATGGTGACCGCCACCCGTGATCGCCAGAGCGATTCGCAGTCCGATCCCACCGCCGTCGAGGCGTGGGGAGAACGTTCCGTCTTCGGCACGGCCAGGGGGTGGCCCTGGTGGGCGGCGGTCGTGCTGGCCCTCGTGCTGTCGATGGTGGGTGCCTTCATCGACATGCACACGTCCGGCAGCATCGGCAAGGTCTTCGAGGGCGCTTACTTCCTCGGATGTGTCGCGGCCGTCTGCGCGGTCCGGCGGCGCAACCTGTTCGGCCCGATGGTGCAGGCGCCGCTGATCCTTGCCGTGACCATCCCGGTGATCGTGCTGGTCACCAAGGGTATGCCGTCCGGCTCCAGCACCATGTCGAAGCTGATCACGCTGGGCGTGCCGCTGGTCACGGGCTTCCCGGTGATGGCCAACACCACCGCGGCCACCGTGGTGATCGGCGGAATCCGGTTCCTCGTGCAGCGCAAGCCGGTCGAGGACGGCGACGACGACCGCGGCGATCGTCCCGAACCCCCGCGTAGGCGGCCAGCGGACCGGGACGGCGATCGGGATCGGGGCAGCCGTCGGCCGAGCAGCGGCAGTAGCGGACGGCCGCGGCCGGCACGCGACGACCAGGGTGGCAGCCGGGACCGTGGCCGCTCCCCGTCACAGTCGTCGCGCAGCCGCGGCGAGTCACCGGAGCGCCGTGAGCGGTCGTCCGGCGGACGGTCGGGTTCCGGTCAGAGCCGGGAACGTGGCCAGTCGCCGCGCAGCGGCCAGGGCCGCGACCGGGGACAGGCGCCCCGCGGTGGCCGGTCGTCCCGGGACGGCGAGCGTCGACAGCCGCCGCGTCGGCGCGACGACGACTACTGACCTTCACGGCAAAGGCCGCACCGGTTGCCCGGTGCGGCCTTTGTCACGTCCGAACGCCTCAGGAGTCCGTGCCCCCGAGGTCCTTGCGAAGCTCGCGGGGCAGGGCGAACGCGATCTTCTCGTTCGCCGTCGTGACCTCCTGCACGTCCGACCAGCCGCGCTCGCCCAGGAACGCCAACACTTCCTGGACCAGCACCTCCGGCACCGACGCGCCGCTGGTCACGCCGACGGTCTCGACACCGGCCAGCCAGCTCTCGTCGATCTCGCTGGCGTAGTCGATCAGGTACGAAGCCTTGGCCCCGGCCTGCAGGGCGACCTCGACGAGCCGCTTGGAGTTGGACGAGTTCTGCGAGCCGACCACCAGCACGAGGTCGCACTCAGGCGCCATCGCCTTCACGGCGACCTGCCGGTTCTGCGTGGCGTAACAGATGTCGTCGCTCGGCGGGCTCTGCAGACCGGGGAACCGGCCGCGCAACTGGTCCACCCGCTCCATGGTCTCGTCGACCGACAGCGTGGTCTGGGACAGCCAGATGACCTTCGCCGGGTCGCGCACATCGACCTTGGCGACGTCCTCGGCACGGTCCACGAGTTGCACGCGCTCGGGCGCCTCGCCGGTGGTGCCGTCGACCTCCTCGTGGCCGGCGTGGCCGATCAACAGGATGTCGTAGTCCTCGCGGGCGTATCGCTTCACTTCCTGGTGCACCTTGGTCACCAGCGGACAGGTGGCGTCGATGGTGCGCAACTGCCGGTCGACGGCCTCCTGCCGCACCGCCGGGGACACGCCGTGCGCGGAGAACACCACGATGGCGCCTTCCGGCACCTCGTCGGTCTCGTCGACGAAGATGGCTCCGCGCTCGGACAGCCGGTCCACGACGTACCGGTTGTGCACGATCTCCTTGCGCACGTAAACCGGGGCTCCGTAGGTGTCCAGTGCTTTCTCGACGGTCACCACCGCACGGTCGACTCCGGCGCAGTAGCCACGGGGTTTGGCCACCAGCACCCGACGCGGTTGCTGCCCGTTCTCGGTCACCGAGGTCGAAGCGGTCATGCGTCCAGGGTACGGGCGGCCTTCCGACGGCCGGCAAGCCAGCGGGTGTCCCACGTCACCCAGGTGACACGCCCTCGTGAGTCACGCTGGGCAGGATGGCCACAGTGCGGCAGGCTAGGCACATGAAGCCACTACCGCTGCCGGTACGGGTCGCGGCCGGCCTCGCGGTTACTGCCGTCGACCGGGCCCGCCACCTGCCCGAGAAGCTGGCCGAGTTGCCGGTCACGATGGTGAGCCAGGCCCTGCAACTGTCGATGCGGGTGCAGCAGCAGGTGACGGAACTGGCGATCAAGGGAGACGACGCGCTGTCGACGCTCCGCCCGGCGGAGGAATCCCCGGAATGGGCGACGTTCGACGAGGACGCGGCAGAAGGCGACTACGACGCGAGCGCCGATGCCAACAGTACCCGATCTCGGTTCGACGCCGCCGCTGACGAGGGCACCGACGCGGACGCAGGCACCGAGGTGACCGACGATCACTCCGGTGACCCGTGGGCCGCCGAGGAGCAGGCCATGGTGCACGAGTTGCATCACGACGACGCCGGTGGCCCGGCCGCGTTGCCGGACTATCCGGAGCTGACGCTGCCCCAGGTCCGCGCCCGCATGCGTCGGTTGGACGTCGACCAGCTGACCGAACTGGTCGAGTTCGAGCGCGCACACGGCGATCGGCCGGCGTTCGTCGGCATGCTCACCCGGCGCATCGGCACCCTCCGCGACCAGCAGTGACCAACAGCCCGGACATCGCCAACGGGCCGGGCGGAGCGGGTCCCACCAGCGCCGAGTCGCCCTGGCCGGTGCGCACGGTGGCGCGCAAGATCGGTGAGTGGATCGCCCGGCTCGGAGCGATCTGGGTCGAGGGCCAGATCACCCAGATCTCCGCTCGCCCCGGCACCGCGACTGCGTTCGTCACTCTCCGCGACCCGGCGGCCGACGTGTCGATGACCCTCACGTGCTCCACCGGCATGCTCCGTGCCTGTGAACCGCCGCTGATGGAGGGCAGCCGGGTCGTCGTGCACGGCAGGCCGACGTTCTACGCCAACCGCGGCACGCTGAGCCTGCGCGTCGACGAGATCCGTGCGGTCGGTATCGGCGAACTGCTGGCTCGGATCGAGCGGCTCCGCCGCCTGCTGGCCGCCGAGGGACTGTTCGAACCGGCCCGTAAACGGAAGCTGCCGTTCCTGCCGCGCACGGTAGGATTGATCACGGGACGGGCGTCGGCCGCCGAACACGACGTCCTGACCAACGCCAGTGCTCGCTGGCCTGCTGTGCATTTCCGTGTCGTCAACGTCGCGGTCCAGGGTCCGATCGCGGTACCGGAAATCCTGGACGCGCTGCGCATCCTGGAGCGCGATCCCGCCGTCGAGGTGATCGTCATCGCCAGGGGCGGTGGCAGTGTGGAAGACCTGCTGCCGTTCTCCGACGAGACGCTGTGCCGTGCCGTCGCGGCCTGCCGTACACCGGTGGTCAGCGCGATCGGGCACGAACCTGACACGCCGCTGCTCGACCATGTCGCCGACCTGCGCTGTTCCACGCCCACCGACGCCGGCAAGCGCGTCGTGCCGGACGTGGCCGAGGAGGCCAAGCGGATCGACACGATGCGTGACCGCGCCCGGCGGGCGTTGCACGGCTGGGTGGACCGGGAGCGACAGCTGTTGACGTCCTTGCGCAGCCGGCCGGTGCTCGCGGACCCGTACACGCCGCTGAACCGCAGGGCGGAGGACGTCGAATCGCTGCGTGAACGATCCCGTCGTGCGATGCTTGCCGTCCTCGGCAGCGAGCACACGGCGCTGACCGCCACGAGGTCCCGGTTGACCACGCTGGGCCCGGCAGCAACCCTGGCCAGGGGGTATGCCGTCCTCCAGGTGCTGGACACGGACGGCGCCGAGCCGCAGGACGGCGGTGGGGCCATCGTGCGGTCGATCGGACAGCTCGGTCCGGGAACGAAGTTCCGGGTACGAGTCGTTGACGGTGCGGCCCATGCCGCCGTGTCCGCGGTGGAGGCCGATGCCGTGCCGCAGGGACGCGTGGCGTCCGACGGCGACGGTTCGGAGACCGAGAGCGGGAGATGACCATGCACACGGTGAGGCAGGGTGCACGCGAACCCACCTTCCTGCCGTTGGCCGTTGCCGCCGCCCGCGCGGCGGTGTCCGTGCCGGCCGAACCCCCGGCGACGATCCGCGCGCAACTCGTGCAGCGGAACGCCGAAGCCGCGGACGAGGCCGCCGCCGACTGCTGGACCGCGCTGCTGGCGGGCTGTCAGACGCCGGCCCGACGTGTCCTGCCGGCACGCCTGCGGGAACTCACCGAGGCCACGTCGCTCTACCTGGGCACCCGTTGCTGGTACGGAGCGGGTTCGCCGCATCGCGGCCGGGTCACCGGCGCGGAAGCACGGATCACGGACGCGGTCCGCGACGGTGACGGCGCCGAGTTCGCCGAGGCGTTCGCCGGTTACGACCAGGCCGTGGCCACAGCGGTAGCCAGCATGCGCACCCGGACGAGCAGTCCGGCATAGTCGCTGGCACACGCTGGCCAAAGAGGAGGACGGTTGTCCGGGGACACCAAGAAGAACGCCGACGTGGCCGAACTCGGTTACGAGGCGGCCAGGGACGAGCTGGTCGAGGTCGTGCGCAAGCTGGAGGCCGGCGGCCTGTCGTTGGAGGACTCGCTGGCGTTGTGGGAGCGCGGTGAGGCGCTGGCCGCGGTGTGCGAGCGGCATCTCGCCGGCGCCCGGGAGCGCGTGGAGACCGCGCTGGCCAGCGTGGAGTCCGTCACCCGCGAGTCCTGATCAAGACCCGGCCGCTTTCACTTTCCGGCCGGTCAGAGCGGCCGTCGCGAGTGTTCGGAAGTCCGCCGTCGTGCCGTTGCCGGTGATGAACAGCCGTTCCGTGCCCAGGTCGGTCACCCAGGACAGCTCGTCGCGCACACCCGGGTAGATCATCCACGTGACGCCGCTCACCGTGGTCGACCCGGTCGACGCGACGGTGGCGTTGTTGCCCAGCGCGGCGGCGGAGCGCACCAGGTCCAACGCGCTGGCATTGGACTGGGAGACCTGCAGGTAGCGGCCGTCCGGTGCGATCCAGCCGATACGGACCGCCTGGTCCTCGCCGTTGGGGCCGAGTTGGTCGACGGAGTCGGAGTTGGCACGCCACCCGGTGGGCGGCCGCGGCTCCCGCAGCTCGAACTTGACCTGCCCGGCGGCGGCCTGCAGTTCTGCCGTGACGTCCACGGTCGGCAGTTGCGACGAGTCGGTGGACGGCCCACCCGGGCTGAACGAGCAGCTCCGCGTGATCGCGGCGAACACCAGAACGCCGACGGCCAGCACGATCATGGACAGCAGCATGTCGCGCATGCCGGAGCCGACAGCCCGACCCGTGCCACCGCGCTTCCCGCCCTGCGGCTGCTGCTTGTCGTCGCTGGTCGGCCCACCCGGGGTGGCACCGTCCTGGCCGGTCGCCGTGTCGCTCGCGTTGTCCGCCATCCCTCCATCGTCCCAGGTGGCTCACGTCACCTTCGGCCGGCCGGGTGGTCGACGGTCGGCCCAGGGGCTGCCGATCTGGGAGAATTCGCTTTCAGTGAACCGACGTGGGAGGCGAGATGAGTACCTCGGACCAGACCAGCGGCACGACGGCAGGCCAGGGCAGGCAGATGGAGGCACCCGACCGCAACCTCGCCCTGGAACTGGTCCGGGTGACCGAGGCCGCGGCGATGGCCGCGGGCCGTTGGGTGGGCCGAGGCGACAAGATCGGCGGTGACGGTGCCGCTGTCGACGCGATGCGCAAGCTCATCGGCACGGTGTCCATGAACGGCGTCGTCATCATCGGTGAGGGCGAGAAGGACCAGGCGCCGATGCTCTACAACGGCGAGCGGGTCGGCAATGGCGACGGGCCGGACTGTGACGTCGCGGTCGACCCCATCGACGGCACCACGCTGATGGCCAAGGGCATGCCCAACGCCATCGCGGTGCTCGCGGCGACCGAGCGCGGCGCGATGTTCGACCCGTCCGCGGTGTTCTACATGGAGAAGCTGGCCGTCGGCCCGGAGTGTGCCGACGTGGTGGACCTCACGCTGCCGGTCGGCGAGAACATCCGCCGGGTCGCCGCAGCGAAGGACAGCGACGTGTCCGACGTGACCGTGTGCATCCTGGACCGGCCCCGGCACGAGCAGCTGGTCGCGGAGATTCGCGAGGCGGGCGCCCGGATCCGGTTCATCTCCGACGGCGATGTCGCCGGCGCCATCTCCGCCGCCCGCCCGGACACCGGCGTCGACATGCTCGTGGGCATCGGCGGGACCCCCGAGGGCATCATCGCGGCGTGCGCGCTGAAGTGCATGGGCGGCATGATCCAGGCGCGGCTGTGGCCGAAGGACGACGAGGAGCGACGCAAGGCGCTGGACGCCGGCCATGACCTCAACCGGGTGCTGCACACGGACGACCTGGTGCGGGGCGACAACGCGTTCTTCTGTGCCACCGGGATCACGGACGGTGACCTGCTGCGTGGCGTGCGATACCGGGCGGGCGGCTGCACGACGCAGTCCATCGTCATGCGGTCCAAGTCCGGCACGGTCCGGATGGTCGACGGATTCCACCGGCTGACGAAGCTGCGCCAGTACTCGTCCGTCGACTTCGACCGGAAGGACACCGTCGAAACGGACGCGCTTCCGCCCCTCCCGTAGCCGCTGATCTACTTGCCGCTCAGCGGAAATCCGATCGTGACCATTTCTGTTGGCCCCCGGGGCAACGTGTGATGTCGTGACGGCGTCTAGATCACTGAAGTCACCACGACACACCACACCGTCGCAGTTCCGTCGACGGTCCGCCGAGGGGGTAGCTGTGCGCATCAGAAGGATCGTTGTCGGCTTGACGGCAGTGGCCGCGGTGGCGGGCCTCGCGGCGTGCTCGTCCCACCCCGGTGCGGATCCGCAGATCGCGGTCGCGGCGGACACCCACAGCGTCTCCACCACGACCACGTCTACTTCGGACCCGTCCACCACCACCGCGGTGCCGACGAAGACCACCACCACGACAACCACGAAGACGGCTCCGAAGACCACGCAGGCGCCCGCCAAGCCCAAGAAGAAGACCACGACGGCGACCAAGGCAGCGGGCGTGCCGTGCTCGGTGGCGGCGAAGGCGTGCGTCGACCTGTCCGCCCACAGGGCGTGGCTGCTCGACAACGGCAAGATCGTGTACGGCCCGGTGTCCATCATGCCCGGCCGGCCCGGGTGGCGCACCCCAACCGGCACGTTCCACGTGCTGTTCAAGGACGCCGACTACTTCAGCCACGAGTTCCAGGTGCCGATGCCCGACGCGGTCTTCTTCTACCCGGGCATCGCCTTCCACGTGGGCAGCCTGCACGTCGCCTCGCACGGCTGCGTGCACCTGTCCAGGAGGTCGGCGCTGAAGTTCTTCCACACGCTGTCGAAGGGTGACGAGGTCCAGGTCGTCCGTTGACGACCATGGGGATCGAACACAGGGGTTGATTCAGGCGGGATCGATGCCCGGCACCGTTTCGCACGGTGCCGGGCATCGGTGTTCTCAGGCACCGTGCAGTCGTCCCACGGCGACGAAACAGCAGATCGCGAAGACGAGAGCGTTGATCGCGACGGTGCGGTACTCGTGCAGCGACGCGTGCGAGGCCATCGCGCCGACCATGACGACGGCCAATCCGATCGCGGCGACGCCGGTGAGGACCGGGAGGATGCCGGTGGCGTGCGGTGCGATGAGACCGACGACGCCGAGCAGTTCGCAGGTGGCGGTCAACCGGATCACCGGGAGCGGAAACGGTGCGACGCCCGTTTGTCCCGTCTCGACCAGGCGTTCTTTCGACATGCTGATCTTGGCCGAACCGGACGACAGGAAGAGTGCGACGTTCATCGGGTGCAACCAATTCGTCCTCGTTGGGGTTCTTATGGGTACCGACGAGACGAGAGGAGCGGGTCCGATGTGACACCAAGGCAGTACCGCAGCCCCACCGGGGCGGCCGGGGCTTTCCCGGTCTGTGCACCGGCAGCATGGCAGTTGGCCGCTGGCCGGTGCGTAGTCGGCGGTTACGACGCGGCAAGTTCGGTAGCTCGGATGGCCTGAGCACCACCGGTTCGCGGGCTCGATCGGCCCGACCTCAGCCGAACCGGTGGCACAGGTCGCCATGGGCGCCCGGTGAAAGACCACAGCCAGAATGGCCCGCGAGGGACGTCGCCGAGTACCAGCAACGGCCGAGCCGCGACTGCGAACCGAGCGGCGACGCCCGCAGCGCCAGACCGCGGCGGGTTGTCAGGCTGCGTTCGAGGAGCGGTCTGGGAACAGGTGAGCCGATGGGTTCAGGGCTACGGCGATGTCGTTGGCCGCCGTGGCCACCTCGCCGAGCCAGTGGCGACCAGTGTTGCCTTGCGTCGTACGTGGCCACGTCGCCGACCGGGTAGCGCGGTCGCGGACGGGCCGCATCGTCGACTCCACGCGAACCGCCCGGTGGTCGAGTTCCAGGCCCCATTCCTCGATCGGCCCAGGTCGGCCACAAAGCCCAGCGCGGCCACCACCGTGTCGACGGCAGGGCCATGCGTTCCCCGACCCTGACCAGGGTCTACCCCGCGAAGGCCGTCCTCGGTGCGCGGAGTTCGCTGGCCTCGTTGTGCGCGATGATCGGCACACCCAACTCGCGCCAGGAGCCAGTCCAGGGCTGAGCCACTGCCGCCGACTACCACGACGTGCTGACCCTCGTACACGGCCCGCGACGGCACGAAGTGCACATGCCTCGGCCGAGCCAGCCGTCGCCAGCCGGTAGCGGACCGGGGCTCGGCAGAGCATCCACGACGGCTTTCGACAGTTCGCGGAAGCCCGCGTACTAGGCCGCGAACGGGTCTGATGGACGGCACCGATGATCAACAGGTCGACGTCGTGTTCTGGCGGGGCTCGACCATCGGGGACTCGTCTCTCCAGTGATGGTGGGAGCGTGTCGGGCATCGAACGTGGAACGCGCCACACCTGCGGCCGGACGTGCCGATCGGGTCCAGACTGAAGACATGGGTGATCCGGAATTCCGCATCGAGCACGACACGATGGGCGAGGTCAAGGTCCCGGTGGACGCGCTGTGGCGAGCGCAGACCCAACGCGCCGTGGAGAACTTCCCGATCTCCGGCCGTCCGCTGGAGCGATCCCAGATCCGTGCCCTCGGGTTGCTCAAGGCCGCCGCCGCCCGGGTCAACGCCAAGCTGGGTGTGCTCGAACCCGATGTCGCTGACGCCATCGCCGCCGCCGCCGCCGAGGTGGCCGCCGGCAAGCACGACGAGCACTTCCCGCTGGACGTGTTCCAGACCGGATCCGGCACGTCGTCGAACATGAACGCGAACGAGGTCATCGCGACACTCGCCACCCGTGCACTGGGTCGCGACGTGCACCCGAACGACCACGTCAACGCGTCCCAGTCGTCCAACGACACGTTCCCGACCACCATCCACGTCGCCGCGACCGAGGCCGTCGTCACCGATGTGATCCCGGCGCTGCGCCATCTCGCCGAGACGATCGAGGGGCGCGCAAGCGAATGGGCGGACATCGTGACGGCCGGCCGTACGCATTTGATGGACGCCGTGCCGATCACGTTCGGGCAGGAAGCCGGTGCGTGGGCCGCGCAGGTGCGGTACGGGATCGAACGGCTCGAGTCCGGGATCGCGAGGGCGGCCGAACTGCCCATCGGCGGTACCGCCGTGGGTTCCGGGCTGAACGCACCCGACGGGTTCGGCGCGGCCGTCGCCAACGAACTCGCGACGGCCACCGGCCTACCGCTCACCGAGGCGCGGAACCACTTCGAGGCGCAGGCATCGCAGGATGGCGTCGTCGAACTGTCCGGCCACCTGCGGACCGTCGCCGTGAGCCTCAGCAAGATCGCCAACGACGTGCGGTGGCTCGGTTCCGGGCCGCGGACCGGTCTGGCCGAACTCGCGCTGCCCGACCTGCAGCCGGGGTCGTCGATCATGCCGGGCAAGGTGAACCCGGTGATCTGCGAGGCGACGCTGCAGGTTGTCGCCCAGGTCATCGGCAATGACGCAGCCGTGGCGTACGCCGGTGCGCAGGGAAACTTCCAGCTCAACGTGAACCTGCCGGTGATCGCGCGCAACGTGTTGGAGTCGGCGAAGCTGCTGGCCGCCGTGTCGAGGTTGTTGGCGGACAAGGTGTTCGCCGGTGCGCGGGTCAACGCGGAGCGCGCCAAGGAGTACGCCGAGGGATCGCCGGCCATCGTCACGCCGTTGAACCGGTACCTCGGCTACGAGGAGGCGGCGGCCGTCGCCAAGCAGGCGCTCAAGGAGCGGAAGACGATCCGCGAGGTGGTGCTGGAACGCGGCCACGTCGATGCCGGCAAGCTGACCATCGAACAGCTGGACACCGCACTCGACGTGCTCCGCATGGCCAACGGCGGCCGCTGAGCAGCAGGCCGCTGAGCAGCAACTCGACCCGCGGCCACCAAGCGAAACCGGTGAGCGCTGAGCGGCTCACCGGTTCGGCGGGCACGTCGCATGACCGGTGGTGACTGTCGGCGCGGAACGGGGCCGCAATCGGCGACCGTCAGGGCCTGGTGACTGGTCGGGCGCGGAGCGCGGCGGGCTGGTGGCGGCGGAGCGGGTTGCGGCTGACACCCCGGGAGAGCGGGCTGACACCCCGGGAGAGCGCTGCCGCTTGTGTCGTGATGTCGTGGCCGTGGGGCGCGATGTCGTGGCCGTGAGGCTGGTTGCGGCTAACTGCGGCGGAGGCCGATTGCGCAGCCTGCGCCGACCAGTAGTGCGCCTCCGATACCGGCGGCTGTCAGCGGTTGTGCCCCCAGGAGGATGGACGTGACGAAGCCGGCCACCGGTATCAGGCCGATCAGGACGCCCGCTCGGCCTGCGCCGAGCAGCGACACGCACGTGTACCAACTGCTGAACGCTACGGCCGTCACCAGGACTCCGAGTACCAGCAGCGCGATCGTTTCCGTACTGGTCGGCATCGGCCAGGCCGACCAGCCGTGTACCGCCGTGCTGATCACCGCACCCGACACCGCTGCCACGCCGCATGCCAGCACGCACGTCTCCAGCACGCCGAGTCGTCGCACCACGCCCGCACCGGCCACCGTGAACAGGACCTCGCCGATCGGTGGCAGGAGGGACAGCAGCAGTCCCGGGCCGTGCCACGACCCGCCGCCGGACAACACCACCACACCGATGCCTACCACCGCGGCGCCTACCACGGTGACCAGGCGCCGCTGTCCGGACATCAGCGCGAGTGCCAGTGGCGACATGCCGATCATCGCCGCCACGAAACCCGGCTCGGCGTAGCGCTGTGCCGCGAGGATCGCCGCGTTGAAGCCCAGCATTCCTGGTCCGACCATCCCGGCCAGCCCGAGCAGGTCGCGCAGGCCGATCCTGGGCGGCCGCCGCCCGCCGCGGCGTAGCCATGCGTACAGCGCGACCGCTCCGATCGCGTACCGGATCGCCTGGCCGCTGAGCACCGGATAGCCGGCCAACAGACCGGTGACCGGCACGGATGCGCCGACCATCACCGTCGCCGCGGCGCCGAGGGACACGGCCAGTGCCGTCGGCCGGCGTGTTGTCGCAACGATAGTCACGGTCAACGAGCCTGCCCGGCAAGTGGTCTGCGGGTAAGCTCCAATTCGATGGACGCTAACTGGTCCACTTTGCGGGAACTGCTGTTGCCCGCGCGTGCGCCGGGTAGCCGTGGCCGGGTGGTGGAGGCCGCGTTGCGCGACGCGATCCGTACCGGTCGGCTGCCGGCCGGGAGTCGGCTGCCGTCCAGTCGTGATCTCGCCGCACAACTCCAGGTGGCTCGGGGCACCGTGACGTTGGCTTACTCGCAGTTGATCGCCGAGGGCTACCTGACCGCGCGGCGCGGTTCCGGAACCGTCGTGTCCGACTCCGTTGCCGGCACCGACCTGGCGGCCGGTGTCGAGGCCGCACCGGAGCCTGTCTGGCGGTTCGACCTGCGGCCGGGATTGCCGGCGCTGTCGGCGTTTCCGCGTGCGGCATGGCTCGCGGCGACCAGGGACGGGCTTGCTGATCTTGCCGACGCCGAACTCGGGTATCCTGATCCTGCCGGGCTGTCCGTGTTCCGTATCGAACTTGCCGCGTATCTGGGACGCGTCCGCGCCGTTGCCGCCTCTGCCGGAAACATCGTCGTGACCAACGGCGCCGCCGAGGGCGTCACGCTGCTGGCACAGGTGCTGCACGCCGCAGGTCATCGGCGGATCGCCGTGGAGAACCCGAGCCATCCGGGTCAGACGGAACTGTTCGCCACACACGGCTTGGCTCCGGTGCCCGTTCCCGTCGACGAACACGGTCTCGTCGTGGACGTCCCATCCGACTGCCGTGTCGTCATGGCCACGACCGCACACCAGTTCCCGCTGGGTGTCGCCATGCATCCGCAGCGCCGGCTCGCCCTGCTGGACTGGGCACGCCGCGTCGACGGGCTGATCATCGAGGACGACTACGACGCCGAGCACCGCTACGACACCAGCCCGGTGTCCGCCTTGCAGGCCCTCGATCCGGCGCGGGTGGCCTACCAGGGCAGTGTCAGCAAAACGCTCGCCCCCGCCCTGCGGATCGGCTGGGTCGTCGCACCCGCGGCGCTGCGGGCCGGACTGGTGGAGCGCAAACGTTTGCACGACCTGGGCAGCAGTCCGCTCCCCCAGGCGGCCATGGCCCACCTGCTGTCCACCGGCGGTTACGACCGGCACCTGCGCAGCGCACGGCAGCTGTACCGCAAGCGCCGTGACGCCCTGCTCGACGCATTGGCCGAGCACCTGCCGGACTGGCGTCCGGTTGGCGTGGCCGCCGGGTTGCACGTCGTGGTGCGGCTACCCGACGACACCGACGACCAGGCGACCTCCCGTGTCCTCGCCGCCGCCGGCATCAACGCGCCCGCGCTGTCCGGCTACGTCCACGGTGGTGCGTTGGCGCCCTACCCCGGCCTGGTGCTGGGGTATGCCCTGCTCAGCCCGGACCGGCTACAGGCAGCCGTCGGTGAGATGGTGCGAATTGTCGGCGACCACCGGCACCATGGGTGACGTGCTGTTCTCCGATGTCGTCGCCGCCTCGGCCGCCGTCGCGGCGACACGGTCCCGGCTGGCCAAGGTGGACACCCTGGCCGGTGCGCTGCGCACAGCCGATCCGGCCGAAGTCCCGGCCGTGGTCGGCTTCCTGGTCGGCCAACCCCGGCAGGGTCGGATCGGCACCGGTTGGCGGACGCTGGTCAAGCTCGACGTGACGCCGGCCGACGCGCCGTCGCTGACCGTCGCCGACATCGACGGGGTGCTCACCGAACTGGCGGCCGTCACGGGGGCCGGCTCGGCCGCCGCGCGGGCGGCCCTGCTCACCGGACTGCTGACGCGCGCGACCCAGGTCGAGCACGACTTCCTGCTCCGGTTGCTCACCGGCGAACTGCGGCAGGGTGCGCTGGAGGGCGTGATGGTGGACGCAGTCGCGCGGGCGGCCGACGTCGACGGCGAGACGGTGCGGCGGGCGTTCATGCTGTCCGGTTCGCTGGCCACGACGGCGACCGCAGCGCTGTCCGGCGGCACGGTCGCACTGAACGAGTTCCGGCTGACGCTCGGCACGCCGGTCCGCCCGATGCTGGCGTCGCCGGCCGAATCGCTCGACGAGGCCGTTGGCGAACTCGGCGACGTGTCCGTCGAGTACAAACTGGACGGTGCCAGGATACAGGTGCACCGCGCAGGCGACGAGGTTCACGTGTACACGCGGACGTTGCGTGAGATCAGCGACAGCGTGCCCGAGGTCGTCCGGATGATCCGGGCACTGCCGGTCGAATCCGTTGTGCTGGACGGCGAAACGCTCACTCTGGACGCCGACGGACGGCCGCGGCCGTTCCAGGAGACGATGAGCCGGTTCGGCGCGACGACGCAGCGCGAGGAACTGTTGAGCCCCTACTTCTTCGACTGCCTGCACCTCGACGGCGTCGACCTGCTGGACGCCCCGCTGTACGAACGTGCCGAAGCACTGCGAAAGGCAGCCGGCGATTACCTGATCCCCGGCCGCCACCATCCGACCGTGACCGAGGCCGCCGAGATTCTGGCCGGTGCGCTGGCCGCTGGGCACGAAGGCGTCGTGGTGAAGTCACTTACGGCGCCTTATGCGGCCGGGCGGCGCGGCAAGGCGTGGCAGAAGGTCAAGCCGGTGCACACACTGGATCTCGTTGTGTTGGCGGCGGAATGGGGCCACGGCAGGCGCACTGGTTACCTGTCCAACTTGCATCTTGGCGCTCGTGATCCGGACGGCGGACCGCCGGTGATGGTCGGCAAGACGTTCAAGGGGCTCACGGACGAACTGCTGGCGTGGCAGACCGAGGAGTTCCCGAAGCACGAGTCGCAGCGCACGGACTGGACCGTCTACTTGCGACCGGAGATCGTGGTCGAGATCGCGTTGGACGGCGTGCAGGGTAGTTCGCGCTATCCGGGCGGGGTCGCGTTGCGGTTCGCCAGAGTGGTTCGATATCGCCCGGACAAGGAAGCCGCGGACGCTGACACCATCGACATGGTGCGCGCAATGCTGCCGGGAGCGGGCAATTCCAGCGATCACTCGATCGAGTGACGGCATCGAGCCACAGCGCCCGGTACGATGATCATGAACGTGCCATCCAGGTGTCATGGGGTGGCCGACTCGCTCAGGCCAGTAATGCCGTACCGGGCCCACGCTGGGCGCCGAAACGTCGCGAGCCGGGACAACGGCACGCGGCGGCCTGCCGGACGACGTCGTCGGAGTGCGCCAGCGCAGCCCGTGGTCGCCAGCGGGGTCGGCTGGCGGAGCGCCGCCACCAGGCAAGCGGTGGGCCGACTATGTCAGGTCGGCCGGTAACCCGGGTCGCCGTCTCGGTCCGGGGGGGCAGGCAGGCACGCGTTAGATCGGGCCGGCCTCCAGACAGACACGCGTCCGGCAGGGTCAGGGCGAGACAAGCACGCTTAGCCCGGCCAGCGGCCAGGCAGGCATGCGTCAGGCCAGGCCAGCGGGCAGGCAAGCACGCGTAGGCAGGCGCCAGCCGCGAGGCAGGCACGCGTCCGGCAGGGTCAGCGGCTAGGCAAGCAGGCGTTAGGCCAGGCCAGCGGCCAGACAGGCAGGCGTTCGCCCGGCGCCAGCGGCCGGACAGGCACGCGTTAGGCCGGGCCGGCGGCCAGGCGCGCGCGTGGTTGCGCGCCGGTTTGGTGGGTTCGCGTCGGTGGTTGCCGGGTGCCGTGCCGGCGTTGTTCTGTGGGCTACGAAGCACCATGCCGCCAGGTAGTCTGGAGCCTCGTGCGCTTCATCGAGGGCCATCGGCCCAGTTATGACCTGACGTATGACGACGTGTTCCTCGTGCCGCGGCGGTCTGCCGTGGAGTCGCGGTCCGGCGTCGATCTGACCACCGCGGACGGTACCGGGGCGACGATTCCGGTCGTCGTGGCCAACATGACCGCTGTCGCCGGGCGGCGGATGGCCGAGACCGTGGCCAGGCGCGGTGGGCTGGTGGTGCTGCCGCAGGACGTGGACACCGCCGCTGTTGCCGAGATCGTCGCGTGGGTGAAGTCGCGGCACACCGTGTGGGACACGCCGTTGGTGCTGACGCCCACCGATTCCGTGGCCGACGTGTTGAACTTGCTGCACAAGCGGGCGCACGGTGCTGTCGCCGTGGTGGACGGTGACGGGCGGCCGGTCGGGATCGTGGACGAGGCCAGTTGTGCCGGCGTGGACCGGTTCACGCGGGTGAGTGACGTCGTGCGGACCGATGTGCCGATGTTGCCGCTGGACACGCCACCGCGGGACGTGTTCGACGAACTGCACGGGCGCACGGCCCGATTGGCGCTCGGGGTGGACGGCGACGGTCGGCTGGCCGGGCTGCTGACCGATCTCGGTGCGCTGCGGGCCGGTTTGTACACACCAGCCGTGGACGCCGCCGGGAAGCTGCGTGTCGCCGCCGCGATCGGGGTCAACGGCGATGTCGTGGCCAAGGCCAAGGACCTCGTCCAGGCCGGTGTGGACGTGCTCGTCGTGGACACCGCGCACGGTCACCAGGAGAAGATGCTGACGACGCTGCGGTCCGTGCGCGCGCATGCGCCCGGCGTGCCGTTGGTGGCGGGCAACGTCGTGACCGCCGAGGGCGTGCGGGACCTGGTGGCGGCCGGTGCGGACGTCATCAAGGTCGGTGTCGGGCCGGGTGCGATGTGCACGACGCGGATGATGACCGGCGTCGGGCGGCCGCAGTTCTCCGCCGTCGCCGAGTGCGCCGCCGAAGCGCGCGGGCTGGGCAAGCACGTGTGGGCCGACGGTGGTGTCCGGCATCCGCGGGACGTGGCGCTGGCGCTGGCTGCCGGGGCGTCGGCCGTGATGGTCGGGTCGTGGTTCGCCGGCACGTACGAGTCGCCGGGCGACGCGTTCCGCGATCCGAGCGGGCGGCTGTACAAGGAGAGCTTCGGGATGGCGTCCGCCCGCGCGGTCCGGCTGCGCACGGCCTCCGACTCCGCCTACGAGCGGGCCCGCAAGGAGCTCTTCGAGGAGGGGATCTCCGCCGCGCGGATGTACCTGGACCCGCAGCGGCCGGGCGTGGAGGACCTGCTCGACATGATCGTCGCGGGCGTGCGGTCCTCGTGCACGTACGCGGGGGCACGCGACCTGCCGTCGTTCGCCGACCGGGCCGTGGTGGGCGTGCAGAGCGCCTCCGGCTACACCGAGG
>DASZXM010000496.1:0-2430 GCA_035546415.1 Pseudonocardiaceae bacterium | reverse complement strand
TCACCGCCGAACAGCGTGCTGGACGACGGGTCGAGAATGCCGTCCTGGCCGACGATGCCGTACTGCTCGACGATCGGCTTGGCCGTGCGCTCCACCCGCACCGCCCGGCCGAACTGCCGGGCCACGCCCAGCAGCCGCGCGGCTCCGGCCGCGGGCGCCGCGTCGGACACGGTCACCACGAGTTGCCCCGTCGCCGGGTCCAGACCCCATGCGGTGTTCGGTGTCGGCGGTAGCGCGTCCACCACTGCCCAGGCCTCCTCGGCCGTCGGCGCGGCCGGGCCGGCCACCGCCCAGCCCGGGACCAAGACGACGGTGACCAGTGCGAACACACCTGCGGCCGCCGTCGCCAGGATCAACTTGGTCCGAAGTCTCGCACTCACGGCCGGTGACGGTACGCGCTCGATCGGTCGCGTATCGACACGGGCACGCGGGTCCTACCCGTTACGGACCGAAGTCGAACCAATCGAGTGAATCGAAGGGTGCGGACCGTCCGCTGTCGAACGTCGGATAGACCGAACGGGTGGACTCCGAGTCGCGTTGTGGGACGTCTCAGCGGCGGCCGCCAGAGCCCCGGACGTGGTAGCCGAACCGGGTGACGTGCATCCGCAGACCACGTTCCGCGTGCGCATGGCTCAACGCCACACCTAGATCGCGAGTAGCGAACGGATCGACGCGGCGATGTGATCTAATTCACATCGTGATGGCGGTGAGGACGAGGCCGTCCCGGACCAGCCACCGCCCGGACATGCTCGTCAAGGGCGCACCGCCGTCGGTGGTCGTGCCGTCGATCAGGATGCGTGCGGCGAACGTGCCGTCCGGGTTGACGGTCATCTCGGCGTCCTCGAAGCCCAGCCACCGGCCGGTCAGCGGGAACCACGCCTTGTAGACGCTTTCCTTGGCGCTGAACAGCAACCGGTCCCACCAGATGCCCCCCTGCCGGCCCAGACCGGCCAGCATCGGCAGCTCGGGACCGAACGCGATGTGTGCGAGGACCCCGTCCGGCAGCTCGCCGTGCACCTCGGCGTCCATCCCCACGGAACGGACCTTCGCGGCATCCGCGACGGCCGCCGCGTAGTAGCCGCTGGTGTGCGTGATGCTGCCGACGACGCCCGCCGGCCACAGCGGTTCGCCTTTCGGACCGCGCAGGATCGGCTCGTCAGCGGGCCTGCCGAGGGCGGCCAGTGCGCGGTGCGCGCACGCGCGGGCGTTGGTCACCTCGGTCCGGCGCTTCGCGACGGCGTTGGCGACGAGGAATTCCTCGCCGGGCAGCAGGCGGGCCGTCGGGTCGTCACCGACGATGTCGACGGCGACCACCTCCGGCGGCAGCAGCTCGGCGATCACCGCTTGTTCCACGGGGTGCGCGTCGGGTCGCCCGGCAGGATCGAGCGCAACGGCCGCGGCGGCTGGGTCTTCCTGGCGCGCCACTCGCGTGGGTAGCCCAACGACACCTCCTCGAACCGGACCCCGTCGTACTCCAGGGTGAGCGGGATGTGCAGGTGGCCGTAGACGGCGACGGCCGTGCGGAAGCGCAGGTGCCAGTCGGCGGTCCGCTCCGTGCCGCACCACATGGCCAGGTGCTGGTGGCGCAGCATTGTCGTCGGGCCGCGGTGCAGCGGGAAGTGCGACGCCAGGACGGTGCGCCGGTCGTCGGGGATGGCGGCAAGGCGGCGTTCGGTCAGTTCGACCCGGTGCGCACACCATTCCTGTCGGCTGGCGAACGGGTCGGGGTGCAGGACGTATTCGTCACTGAATACGAGGCCGGTGGAGTAGGCGTGCTCCAGCGCGGCGTCCAGGGAGGTCGACGGATCGCGGAAACTGTAGTCGTAGAGTAGGAACAGCGGCGCGACCACGAACGTCTCGTCGTCGGTCTCGAACTCCGGATAGTCGTCCTCCGGGGTGAGAACGTCAATACGACGACACAGTTCGACCAATTCTTCGTAACGCCGCACGCCGCGTTTCGCGTCCGGATCTTTGCTGACCGTCCACAGTTCATGGTTGCCGGGCGCCCAGATGACCTTCGCGAACCGTCCGGCCAACAGTGAGAGCGCCCACTCGATCGCGTCGACCGACTCGGCGACGTCACCGGCGACGATCAGCCAGTCATCGTCGTGCACCGGACGAATGGTTTCGACGATCTCCCTGTTGCCCTCGTGGGTGACATGGAGATCGCTCGTGGCGAACAGTGATCGGACCGGCACCACGCCAGGCTACCGAGTGGCAATATCGAACCGGCCGGGGTTGCCCGTACTCCCTAGGGGGTCCGCCGGTCGGCGGAAACCGGTGTGCCGCTTACCACAGCCACACTCGAATCGCGTAACGTCGAGGCATGGCGCGCCCCGAGGACCGCGAACTCGTACCCCTCAAGCCCGGTTTCGACGTGGTGTGGCACGGATTCGACCGTGCCCAGGTCAAGCAGTCCCTGGAAGATCT